>JADFIX010000276.1 GCA_022566435.1 Planctomycetota bacterium | reverse complement strand
GTCTGCCACGCGCACCTCCTGCGTCTTGGCTCCACGCAGGAGGGTATCATGGCTGGATGTCAGCTAGGCTAGGTCAGCTCGCGCCGGAACCTCACCAGCTGCTCGCCGGAGGGAAGGGCTTCGCCGGCCCAGTTGGTGGTCTCCTGCAGCGCGCTCCAGACAAACTCGAAGGTGTGCTCGTCGTGGGTGAACGGGATCTCGAACCCGGACTCCGACGCGGCGCGCCAGATGTCCACGCTCATCGTCTGCGCGGCGATCCCCATCTGGTGCTCGATCAGGAGCGCGACCTCGGTGACCGCGGGCTCTCCGCCGAACGCGAAGGTCTCCAAGGAACCCGATCCCGTGGTGACACCAGCGCCCAGCCCGAAGAGCATGTTTGTGAAGTCCCACTCGATTCCGGACACAGTCACGGTCAGGGACTGCTCCTGGGTATAGACCAGCTGCGCGATCTTCGGCCAGATGGGCTTTCGTGTGACAGGCGGTCAGGCGCGCCTCGTCCGGGACCGAGTCGAAGGCGTATGCCGCGTACCACATCATCGCCCGGCAGGGCTCGAGTGAGGCGGCCATTTCCGCGCACATATGCTTGACGGCCTGAAAGGAGCCAATGACGCGGCCGAATTGTTCGCGAATCTTGGAATACGCTACGGCTTGATCGAGCATATTCTGCGCCGCGCCCAGCGTGTCCGCGGCAAGAATGATGCGCCCCGCATCCACGATGCGCGCGCATACATCGTCGTCGCTACCCGCCTCGAGCGGTTCCGCGGCCACGTCGTCGAATACGAGTTCGCCCACAGGTCGGGTTTTGTCGACGGTCGTCAAGCCTTGGCGTTGAAGTCCTGACGCCTTCGACTCGACGAGATACAGTGCGCGGTCCTCGTCCGCGACCAGATAGAGGTCGGCTTCGAAATCCAGCACGAAAAGCGCCTTGCCGTTGAGCGCGGAACCGTTCCAAGTAACCCGGGCGCCTTGCCGGGCCCCGACTGATTCGGTCAATGCCGCGCCCGCCACGACGCTGCCGTCGGCGAGACCAAGCAGCGCGTCGGCGGTAGCACGTCGGTCTCCCTGCGGGCCCGCTATCCTCACAGCGTCCTCGCAAGCCTTCCCACGAGTCGCATACAATAATCGCCCGATCACTTTTACCGCACGAGTTTCGACCTCCGGATAGTGCCGCACTCTGGGGTCCATGAATTCGTCATACCACCTTTGACCCAATATCAGTCGGCACAAGGCTGGATCTGCAATACCCTCTATAAACGCAAGATCTGCGTCGGATGACGCCAAGACAACAACCTCTTGTTCGATGATGCTGGGCTCGGATCCGTCTTCGAATTTCACTGTACAACGAAACCACTTTCGCCCAGGCTCTTTAAACAGAAAACGCCCGGCTGGTCCCGCAAAGAAGCCCACGACGGGAACAGTAATCGTCGCTTCTCGTGCGGTCTGACTGATCGAATAAAACAACCGCCAGCTACGCGGTAGCCCAACGGTACAACTGCGATACGTCTCGCCATCGAAGCTAACCTCGAGATCAAAGTCGGAGATCTCGCGACTTGTTTGCAGCTGCAGCCTGATCACGTTCGCGGCGTTCGCGCGCAGCACTAGGTCTGAGCCGAGCGCAGACGATTCGAATAGCTCGATTGTCGCAAAGAACACGCAAAACCCAATGGTTGCGTTTCGCAATTGTCTATTATGCAGAATCATTATGTGGCTCCCGCAGCTTACGGCTGCACATAGTTACGAAGTTCCTTTAGTTCTACTGCCTGAAACGGCTCGCGCTGGCAGTCGCCTTTTTTGCACATCGCCCCACCGGCACGGTGATCCAGGCCGAACGTGTGCCCAACCTCGTGGACGACGGTGTACGATTCATAATCAAGAAAAGAGCCTTCGCCGAACACGGCCTTAAAGACGGCACAAATGCCGGTATAGTCGGCACCGGGGGCGCCATTAATCCAGGACGTTGTCTGCGTGAATGTAGCAAACTCAGCGTGAGTGTTGATCCCCTTTGTGACGCCGACTCCAACCTGGTCCTCCGAATCCGGATCAGCATCTTCGGGTTCGTCGGCCTGCCACGCCGAGACGACCATCACGGTCCAAAACGCGGCGGTTGAAACGGGTAGGTTCCGTGCCGCCAGCGCTTGGTCCCAGAGAATCTTTCCATCGTCGACGTCGAAATCAACATTCTGCAGAAAAGTTACCAAGCCCTGCACGGCGCTAGCGCTTTGGTCGTGGACCGGCTCGATGTACGCGAGGTTATAGCGTTCGCCCATTTTGCTCAAATCGGGTGGTGCCAGCGATGCGACGGGGCCGGAAAACGTATCGTTGCATCCCCAGGTCTTGGCAGTGAATGTAGCCTGATCGGATAGGTCGTCGTCACTCAACACGGCGACTCCGCTGGTCACGCCGCCGAGGCAAGCAAGTCCGCTTTGACCGTTTCCGCAATCGGGCAGGTTGATCCGCACTTTATCGAATTTGTCGGTATCCTCACTGTTATTATCCTCATCAGTCCAGTATTGCTGGATTTTGCTCGTCAGAATCGTGTTGCCCGCGGCATCCTTGAGTTGGACATAGCCATCCTTGAATTGATCGTCGGGAGTCTCCAGAACAGTCTCCGGAGGGTCGGCAACCTCGAACAGAACCACGCTTGACGGGCTACCTGTTCTCGGCTTACTCCAATTCATGGTGAACGTGTTTTGTGCGAACGTCGGCCGCACCATCGTATCGGTCTCCACGTGTAATTTTCGCCAGACGGTGAGCATCTTACTCCAGACCACGGGAACTTTGTACCCCCAATCCTCACCGTTGGGAACGAACTTCTCCGCCGAGTCGGTCTTTACGCTGAGGGCATCGGCGTGATTCTGATTGACCTGTGCCGGCCAGCTTGGGCCATCCGTCAGCACGGCACCCAGACAGGTCGCTGCGGCCCGGTAGTTGTCCCCAGGCTGCCTCGAGGTGGTGAACCTCTTATAAGCCTTTCCATCGGGTCCTGTCACCTGGAAAGTGGTCACACCACCGACGCCGCCGCGGTTGTCGTTGCCGTACGTTTCACTGGGATCAACTGTTGAGACACCCGCGATCTCGGGGACGCCGTCCCTGTGATTCGGACCGTACAGTTGATCGAACGGATCGTCCACGTCCCACACCCGGAAGTGAACCGTCACGCCTGGTATCCGGGGCGCTACCGTGGCCACCAGGTACACATACCTGCGTTTCGTCGCTTCGAGGTCCGATGGGTCGATCTTACCGGTGAAGATTCTCCTGCCCCCGTTGATCGGGCACGTTTCCAGGTCCGGGTTTTGTACGAGCGGATCCTGATAGGGCTCCCACTCGAGACTCACGACCTGGACGACACGCACCGGGGCACTCTCGGCGAAGCAACAGATGTTCACGCCCTCGCCCGGCGTAATCCCATTTACTCTACCACCAGAAATGGGTCCGCCAAGAGTGCCACTGATATGTCATATAGGTGACTGTCCCTATTATTGAAGAGTGCCACTGATATGTCATATAGGTGACTGTCCCTATTATTGTTCTATTATTGTTGCAAGGCTCATAATTCTTCCTGACACCTTTTTTTCTGTTCTCTTCCTCTCTATACCGGCGACTGTCCCGATTATTACGCTATTGTTACGATTACCTCGACAGGCGTGGGATAGACATGTCGACGGCCTGGACCCACGCTCGCACAAAAACGAAAGCCGCGAGCATCAAAATGATCGCCATCCACCGTGGTCGACTGCGGTACCACAGGACGACAGAGATAATGAGCGTACACCACAGAAGGAGGATCGTTACCAGATAAGCTTCAGGTTGATAGTACTTATAGAAGAACGGCCAGTCCGTCGAATAGTTTCGCCAACTCAGGCTGTGGATCCCCGCGCAGAACACAGGCCAGAGCGGCGCGAAAATCATCGTATACATCCCAACGCTGCACCAGAATCGGAACCGACGGGCAAAGGTCCAAACGGGCGACGGTCCGCGCGTCGAACTGGCTGCCAATAAAGCAGCTAGCGCGAGGATCAGCAGCACCATCGTCGTAAGTAAAAAGAGGGGCGAAAGCCAAAGGATGCTAAGCTTCCAGCGCAAAGCCGCGCCAACTGCGAAGTCGAGTTGTATCCAAGCGGTGAGGCAGAACGACAGCAAGAACACAATCAGTGCCGGACCGCGAGGTTCATCAACGCGCAAGCGGAGTGCGAACGACCTCGGTCGAAATAGCATCAAAGCCAGCGTTTGTAACGTCCGAGGAATGAGTGCGAGGCCTCGGTTACCGTACACGGGCGATCCGCGCCGCTGAAGCTCGGGATCCAATCGATCGAAAGTTGCACCACATTCCGGGCAGACGCTACGCGTCAAACCGGTAAGGTTGTATCCGCAATACAGACAACTAAGGCCGGCATCTTCCACCCGAGACTTCCCGTTTGCTAGAGCTCAAATGGTCAAACTATCCGAACGGCCTCCTCGATACAATCGAAAACTGTCTCCGTCGCAATCGTGGGGTAAAGCCCGAGCTACCGTGCTAATATTCCTGAGAGTGCCACGTAAATGGCATCTCGGTCACCGTTCCTGTTTTTCATCATATTCGTCAGCGCTTTGGTGTCCACTACTCTGGGGCTTTTTTCTCGGCTACGGCGCGCTCGAATTTCGCTCTGTTGCGGTCGAAGTTCGAGCGGAGTTTTTGGACCAGATCGCCCACAGTCCCCGATCCGGGCGCTGCAAGCTCTGCGCGACAGATCAATTCATCCGCCTCCTCCAATTCACCGCGAGACAGAGTATGGCGAGCCGCTTGGTAGATGGCACGCGGCTTCAAGTACTCATCCGCACGCTCGGCAGCGAAGAGAAACGCCTCCTTGCCTTTCGCGGATCGCGGGTCGGCCTTGTGCAGCACATAGAGACGCCGTCGGTGGGCGGTCTCGTCTTCAAATCGTCCTTCGGAAGCCTCTTTTTGACCTTGCTTGTCAACGGCGTACCCGCTTGTTGACGCGAAGCAGCATCCCGCGTAGTAGGCCGCGTAGGGGGCGAAGCTGGAGTCGGGGATTTCGTTGGCCAGATCAAGCAGGGCCTTGGCAGTATTCACCATATCTCCTTGCGGGCTTGCCGTGCCCATGGCGCTTTCCGGGGTCTTACCACGGGTCGCATACAAAAGGCGCCCAATCACTTTCACGGCACGTGGTTCGAGTTCCGAATAGTGCTGCACATTGGGGTCCATGAATTCGTCATACCACCTTTGACCCAATATCAGTCGGCACAAGGCCGGATCTGCAAGGCCCTCTATAAACGCAAGATCGGCGTCGGATGACGCCAAGACAACAACCTCTTGTTCGATAACACCGCGCTCGGACCCGTCTTTGTAGTTCACTGTCCAACGGAACCGATAATGCCCCGGTTCTCTGAACAAAAAGCGCCCTGCCGATCCCCCGAAAGCGCCGACGACGGGAACCGTGATCGTTACGTTTCGCGCGGTCTGATTGATCGTGAAGAACAATTGCCAGGCACGCGGTAGACCGACGGTACAATTGCGGTACGTCTCGCCATCAAGGCTGACATCGAGATCAAAGTCGGATACCTCGCTCCGTGTTTGCAGTTGCAGACTGATCACATTCGCTGCTTTCGCGCGCAGCACTACATCTGAGCCAATCGCCGACGATACGAAAGGTCCTATTGCCACAAACGAAATGAAGAATCCGAACGTCGCGTTCTGCGGTTGCTTACCTGGTTCGATCATCTAGTATCTCCCTCAGCTGACGGGCTCCTGTAGTTTCGGAGCTCTTTCAGTTCTACTGCCTGAAACGGCTCCCGCTGACAATCACCTCTCTTGCACATCGCCCCGCCGTTACGGTGATCCAGGCCAAACGTATGCCCGACCTCGTGGACAACCGTGTACGGTTCATAATCAGCAAAAGAGAATTCGCCGAACACGGCCGTAAAGACGGCGCAAATGCCGGTATAGTCAGCACCCGGAGGACCCTCAATGTCAGAAGTCGTACTCGTATAACCGAGAGTTTGCCCGTGCGTGCTTATCCCCTTTGTCACGCCGACCCCCACCTGGTCCTCCGAATCCGGATCAGCATCTTCGGGTTCCTCCGCCTGCCACGCCGAAACGACCATCACGGTCCAGAACTTCGAGGTGGACACAGGTAGGTTCCGAGCGGCCATGACTTGGT
>JADFIX010000275.1 GCA_022566435.1 Planctomycetota bacterium | reverse complement strand
CCGCCTACCCGCCACCGCTCCGATGTCGTCGTTTCGATCTCGCAAATTATCCTGGTTGAGGGTTCGACTTGATCAAGCAGTACATGACGCTGCCGCGTCCGGTTCTTATTCTTTGTCTCGGCACTTTCATCAATCGTACCGGTTCGATGATGGTGGTGTTTCTGACCTTCTATTTGAAGGATGAATTGGGCTTGACGGTGGAATTCGCCAGCTTGGCGCCGGCGGCCTACGGTGTCGGCGCCCTGGTTGCCGCCGTGCTCGGCGGGCACCTGGCCGACCTCATTGGGCGGCGAATCGTCATGCTCGCAAGCATGTTCGGGGGTGGCGCGATTCTCCTCGTGTTCGGCCATTTGACCTCCCCCGTATCAATCATTGTCGCCGCGGGACTCTTCGCCGTGGTGATGGAATCCTATCGACCGGCGGCATCCGCCATGATTGCCGATCTTGTCGAGCACGACCAACGCACGCGGGCCTTCGGACTCATGTACGTATCGATCAATCTCGGCGCCGCGATCGCCCCGCTTTTGGCCAACTTCTTGATCCACACTTACTCGTTCTTGTGGCTCTTTCGCGTGGACGCCCTCACGTCAATCGCTTACGCCACGTTGATTCTGGTCACGATCGCCGAGACCTTGCCTTCACGGCGAGCCGCGCCGGTCGACGGCCAGGCCCCCCGCCAATCGAACGCCGGTCAGAAAGATGATGATCGAAGCGATACTTCGAGTATTTCGTTTGTCGCGGCCGTTGTCCATATTCTACGCGACCGCGCGTTTCTGATTTTTTGCCTCGCCACACTGTGCCTTGCCAGCGCCTACAGCCAGGCCATTACGACGTTCCCGCTCTACTTGTCGGAACTCGGACTGAAGTCAAAATACGCGTACATCATCGCGGTGAACGGCATCATGATCGTCTGCCTGCAACTCCCGGTAACCGCCGTCATCATGCGACACAGTCGAACGAACATGATGATTCTCGGCGCTGTCCTGACTGCCGCGGGATTCGGTTTGATCGGCCTGGCCCACTCCGTGGGACTCTTGGTTCTGACGGTTGTCATTTGGACGTTCGGCGAGATGATGTTCGCCCCACTTGTCCCGGCGATCGTCACCGACATGGCGCCCGTCAATATGCGAGCACGCTATATGGGTGCGCTCACCGTCTGCTTCTCACTCGGTATGATTACGGTCCCCATCGCCGGAATGGTTCTCCAAAGGCTTGGAGGAGGGTGGCTTTGGGGTGGCACACTCGCCGTCGGCATCCTGGCGGCCTGCCTTTACGGGAGCATCCGGCCTCACATTGACCGGATCGCGCAGGACCAGTCATAACAATTTCATAATCCATCCGCCGGAAATCCTGTGCGGGCCATGGAGCCGGCTGCCTACCGGGGGTCTTTTCACAAGACGGGTCGTACGCTACGATTCGTCATCCCCACACGAGCGGGTGCTCTTAAGGAGATCGACTTTGCGGATCTATTGTATCCTTGCCGTAGCGTGCCTGGCATGCCCGCGCGTGACCGTCAGTGCGGAAACCGAGAAAATCGCTTTTGTCGGTGCCCGTATCATTCCGATTGCCGGCGATGTCATCGAGCAGGGCGTGTTGATCGTCGACGACGGAAAAATTGAAGCCGTAGGACGTCGCGATGCGGTGACCATTCCTGCCGATGCCAAGACCGTGGATGTCGCCGGGAAGGTCCTCATGCCCGGGCTTATCTGTACGCACAATCATGTCGGCGGTATCGGGGGGGCGGATGGCAGCGGTCCCATCCAGCCCGGCATTCGGATTCTCGATTCCCTCAATGTGCATGATGCGGGATTCCGCCGGGTCGTGGCGGGCGGTCTGACCACCCTCAACATCATGCCGGGCTCGGGACATCTGCTGAGCGGTCAAACCATCTATGTCAAAATGCGCAAGGCGAGAACGATCGACGACATCTTCATTCGCGATGCCGATGGTAAGCCTACCGGCGGCATGAAGATGGCGAACGGCACGAACTCGCATCGTGATAAACCGTTCCCCGGAACGCGCGGCAAGTCGGCCGCCTTGGTGCGCGAGCAATTCATCAAAGCCCAGGAATATCGCGACAAGATCCAGCGGGCCGCGGGCGATCCGGAAAAGCTCCCCCCGCGCGATTTAGGGCTCGAGGGACTTGTCGAAGTACTGGAAGGGAAACGAGTGGTCCACCACCACACTCACCGGCACGACGACATTATGACCGTGATTCGCCTTGCGAAAGAGTTCGGCTTTCGCGTTGTGCTGCACCATGTCAGCGAGGGATGGAAGGTGGCGAAAGAAATCGCCGAAGCAGGCATTCCCTGCTCGATCATTCTCGTCGACAGCCCCGGCGGCAAGCTCGAAGCGGTCAATCTGATCTTCTCGACCGGCGCCGTGCTGGAAAAAGCGGGCGTCAATGTCGCATTTCACACGGACGATTGGATCACCGATTCGAGGCTCTTCTTCCGCAGCGCGGCCCTCGCCGTTCGCGCGGGTATGTCGCGCGAAGGAGCGTTACGCGGCCTGACACTTTCCGGCGCCGAAATGTTGGATCTGCAAGACCGCATCGGTTCTTTGGAACCCGGCAAGGACGCTGACTTCATTATTCTGTCCGGCGATCCACTGAGCGTGTACACGAAAGTGCTCGAAACATGGGTGGAAGGCGTCAAAGTTTTCGATCGCACCGATCCTGAGGATCATCTCCACGCGGTCGGCGGTTATGGTGCGGGCAACGATCAGGAGCCCTACTTCTGTTGCTTCGATCATGGGGGAAACCAATAATGCCACGCACCGGACACATAATCCAGACGATCTTCCTGGTAGCCGCCGTTGTGATCACACCTCCAGCGCTCGCCCAGGTCGCGGTGATCGGAAAAACCGTCTACACCATGGCGGGGCCCGTCCTCAAGGACACCGTGGTCATCATCCGCGACGGTAAGATCGCCGAGATCCGACCGGTATTCGGTACCGTGATTCCGGGCGACCTCCGCATCTTGCGGGCCGAAGTGGTCACCCCCGGTTTGATCGACGCCCACAGCGTGGTCGGCCTTACGGGTATTTACAATCAGAAACACGACCAGGACCAACTCGAACATTCCGCGCCCATTCAGCCCGAACTTCGCGCGGTAGACGCCTACAACGCCCTGGAAGACCTGGTTGCCTACGTGCGGGGATTCGGCGTCACCACGGTGCATACCGGGCACGCGCCGGGCGAGTTGATCTCCGGCCAGACGATCGTAGTCAAGACTGCCGGTCGAACCGTCGACGAGGCCGTCTTCCGTGCCCCGGCGATGGTGGCGGCCACGCTCAGCTCGAGCGCCCGAAAAAAGGAAAAGGGAAAGTCGCCCGGCACACGCGGCAAGATGATGGCCCTTTTGCGCGCCGAGTTCGTCAAGGTGCAAAATTACCTGGCAAAACGCGAATCAGGAGACGAAGAGAAGCGGCCACCGCGCGACTTGCGGCTCGAAACGCTCGGACGAGTGCTGAGTGGGGAGATTCCTCTATTGGTCACTGCGGATCGCGCACAGGATATCGCCAGCGCGCTGCGACTGGCCAGAGAATTCGGGTTCAAACTTGTGTTGGATAGCGCAGCGGAAAGCTATCTGTTGGTCGATGCGATCAAGGACGCCGCGGTGCCGGTGATCGTTCACCCCTCCATGTACAGAACTTGGGGCGATCGGAAGAACTTGAGCTTCGAAACGGCGGCTACGCTTCGCCACGCCGGCATCCGAGTGGCCTTGCAGAGCGGGTACGAGAGCTACGTCCCCAAAACGCGAGTCGTGCTTTTCGAGGCCGCCATCGCCGCAGCCAACGGGTTAACCTTCGAGGAGACTCTAGCGACGATCACGATTGACGCTGCCCGAATCTTGGGCGTGGAGGATCGCGTGGGTTCGCTCGAGCTCGGCAAGGACGGAGACGTGGCACTCTATGACGGCGACCCGTTCGAGTACACAACCCACTGCGTGGGCGTGGTCATAGACGGCAACGTCGTGAGCGATACACCTCGGTAGTGTCTCGGATGCCATGCCCATGCGACGATGGTCCGATCCCGAAATCGCACGCGTGCTTGGGTTCGCATGCCGATATGGTAACATGGGCGCAACTAGCCCGGCAACTACGCGGTGATCGTTGTGATTGAGCGATTTAATGGACTAGGATGGCGATGTGGTCGGCAACGTGGAGTCGTGCCACGACAAGCGAGACCTGCTATTTCTAAAGGAGCTTTCAGATGAAACGACGCGTTGGATCTATTTTCGTAACCTTGCTCGGCGTATGCTGTATGGTCGCGCTGCTGACCGGCCCGATCGGCTGTGCCAGCTGCAAGTGCTCAACCGCGGCAGGCCAGACGGCATCCAAGTGCAAGCCCGGCTGCACGAAGCCATGTTGCAAGACGGCCTCGGCCAAGTGCAAGGCCGGCTGCACGAAGCCCTGCTGTAAGAAGGCGTAGTCGTTTCTCTTTCGACACTTGATGTCTAAAACGGCGGCGCGGACGCGTACCGAACATGGTTCGCGCCGCCTTCTCATTTCTGTGGTCCGGCTTTGCTGGTCGCGCGTGTCACGCACGATTCAAGCCCCACGGCCGACCCGATTGCTACCCGGCAGTCAGGATTTCGAGGGAAAATCTCGCTTGCTTGACGATTCGATCGGCCGATGATAGTGTCAGGATGGCAAACACCGGCTGGACCCTGCGTACGCTTGCCGGGCGGGAGGCCCGATGGTGTTTGTCCGACTCGCTGGAGAGGTGGGTGAGTGGCTGAAACCAACGGTTTGCTAAACCGTCGTACGGGATAAACCCGTACCGCGGGTTCGAATCCCGCCCTCTCCGATTTGCCCGCGTCGACACACCAACAGCGCGGTTCTTGCCTTTGCCTGTCGCATTTTCTAGCGCCTTGTCGGATTCACTACGACCTACCAAGCTTTGCACTGAAGCACGCGTCACCAGCCAGCGCGGCGCAAAGCGGCCCAGAGGCTGGGTTTGAGCGGTTCCGGACGGCAGGTAGACCAAAACCACTCCCGACTAGAGATGCGCGGCTTTTGGCGCCGTGTCGTCGAATCTGGCGCGGCGGGCGGGAAGCTGTGGCGAGGTGGCGGGCACATCGAAACCGATTACTCTTGCATGCGCTGGTAGTAGCGTTGCGGTAGAATTGCGGGTCGCTCGTTTTTTTCTGATCCCAATCGGGTTTTTGTAGGAGGCGAATAATGTCAAGATGCTGCGCTATGATTTCTGTTTTGGTGTTGTCGGCGGGGGCGGCGGTCAACGCCGAGATTGTCAATTTTAACGCCGTCATAGATGGCGCCCAAGCCGACGATTGCAACGGCACGGGATCTGGCAGCACCGGCACCGCCACGTTCACTCTCGACACGGTGACCTTTGAGGTGACCTATAGCATCGAGTACTCCGCATTGGACGGCACGGAAAACAACGCGCACGTCCACTCGGCCGCCGCCTGTAACCCAGGCGGTGTAGTCTATCCCTTACCGGCAGGGAGTCCGAAAAACGGAAACGAAACCTTGAGTGAGGCCGAAGCAGACGACATGTTGGCCGGCTTGCATTACGTCAACATTCACTCCACTCTTCACGGCGGCGGGGAAATCCGTGGCCAGATTCTCTTGGAACCCGCCGTCCCCACCGCTTCCACCTGGGGCGTGGCGACGCTCGTGCTTCTTGTACTTGTCACCGGGACGGTCGTGATTCGGCGTAGGGCGGTGGCCTAGCTTCACGCGATACAATAAGCTTCGTGAATCCGTGAACCACGTATCGGGACGGGGTGATGGCCCACAAGATGGTCATTTGGGCGTTGTTCAAGTCGGCAGGTGTCCTCGCCTTTATTCGTAGTATTTTTCGGCCCCGGTATCGCCGACGCAACCGCCTGTGCGTCCGAGGCGGCGACAACCTCGAAGGGACCGTGAGCGGCGTGTGTTCGGAATGCGGGGAGGCGCAACCGCCGCAGGGACGCCAATAAAGGGAAGAACCTTTGGTCGACCCCGTCCGGAACCTGGAAAGCCACCGTCCGCGGCTTTGTTTATGCTCCTAAAATTTTGTTGCAAATCGAAACAAAATTTGGTATACAGGTCTAGATCTGCCTGAAAGGCGAAAGGGGCTTCCTCATTTCCCGCGTTTTCGGAAGGTTCGTGCAGTGCCTCGATGCCGGTCAAAAAGAAGCGTTCGCCCTAGGAGGAT
>JADFIX010000274.1:1648-6177 GCA_022566435.1 Planctomycetota bacterium | reverse complement strand
CGCTTCATGAGGTTGAGGTAGAATCCAAAATGCGCATACGCGCGTGCGGCGTGAGACGAGCGCCACACGAATTGAATCGTGACTTTATGCATGTTGTAGTCCGGTTGTGTTCCGGCTACTTCACTCTTTCGTCTTGGCATTTTAGGAGACCCAAGCGACGTTGCTCCGGATTGGGACCGGAGAAGCACTGGTCGCGACAGCAAAGCCTGAACACATGAAGGGACACGCCAGGGCGCATGATTGGCATCTAGATCGTCCGTGTTCAGAAGCGAATAGGTCAGCGAGGATAATGCAGGACTTGTCCACCCCGCCGGTGGTTTGTGCTTTACGCGTCCTGAATCCTTGAATACGGGATAAAGTTGTCTGATCGTTCATCGACGCCTTTCACAGGCGTGCTCGTCATTGAGCGATGAACTGGAGGCATTGTCGGTTGAAACTTTTCGATTCGGATGGTCAAGGCGATCTCTCATGAGCTTGATCCTCAAAGGAAAAGAGCGGACCTGAGTTTCTTATCCTGTACCTCCCCGCCTAGCTCGTCGCTTCTATGGCTACCTGGGCTGGCGCTTCTCATGTAGCGTTGGTCGCCCCGCTTAGTTCACGAATGAATTCACTCCGCGCCTGCGAAACGCGTCGTAGGGCGATTCGCGGCGATCCGTCTCACCTTTGGCTGAGCCTTTCGGATCCGCAGGGGCGCAGGTGTTCGCAATAGCGATAGACGGAACAATACCATGGATCCACACGTTCCTGCCTTACTCGCCTCTGACGTGACAGATTGGGCGGTCACGATCGTGGTGGGCTCGTCCATTGGCGTCCTCTTCGGCTTCATGGCCATGCGATGGCTAGGACGATCTCGGCTCGAAACTGCGCGCGTAGAAGCCGAGCGGCTACTCAAGGATGCCCAGACTGACGCGGAAGTGACCTTGAAAACCGCCGAAGTCGACGCCAAAACGGAATTCCTGAAAGGACAAGAGGAGCTGCGCCGAGAATCAACCGAGATGCGCAGCGAACTCAAGGCCCTCGAAAAGCGCCTTGCCAAGCGAGAGGACAATATAGAGGGGAAGTTGGATACCCTCGCATCGAAAGAACGCAAACTCGACCAAGACCGCGGCAAGCTGGAGACCCTGACCGAAACGATCAAAACACGAGAGGAAGAGGCGAATTCTCTGCTCATCGATCGTCGCGAGCAACTTCTCAAAGTCGCCCGCATGACCCAAACGGAAGCCACCTCGACCGTGTTGGAAGCCCTCAAGCACGAACTCGAACACGAATCGGCGGAAATGGTCGAGCGCGTCACGTCGGCCGCTCGTGACGAGGCGCAGCAACGCGCGCGCGAAATCATCATTACCGCGATTCAACGATACGCATCCGAGCACACCGCCGAGCAAGTCGTGTCCAGTGTGGAAATCCCCTCCGACGACATGAAGGGACGAGTCATAGGACGTGAAGGCCGCAATATTCGCGCGTTCGAGAAGGCGACCGGCGTGGATGTCATCGTGGACGACACGCCGGGGCTGGTGCTGGTCAGCGCTTTTGACCCGGTTCGGCGGGAAGTCGCACGGCGCTCACTTGCCAAGCTGATCGAGGATGGGCGTATTCATCCGGGGCGTATCGAAGAGCTCGTCGAGCAAATGCGCAGCGACGTCGAACAAGAATGCCTGGAAACAGGCAAGAAGGCGGCGGTCGAGGCCAACATCGGCGGATTGCACCGGAAGCAACTCGATCTGCTGGGTCGCCTCAAATATCGTACGAGTTACGGGCAGAACGTTCTCCGCCACAGCCTCGAAGTCGCCTTCCTATGCCAGGTGATCGCCGACGAACTGGGGTTGGATGGACGATTGGCAAGGCGTTGTGGATTACTACACGACATCGGGAAGGCCATCGATCACGACATGGAAGGTGGTCACCCCAAGGTCGGAGCCGATTTCTGCAAACGATTCAACGAACGTCCGGAAGTACTGAACGCCATCGAAGGGCACCATGCTGATATTCCAGCCACCAGCCCCTATACGCCCATCGTGATGGCGGCGGATGCGATTAGCGCGGCGAGGCCGGGAAGTCGTCGCGAATCGCTGGAGCGATATGTTCAGCGCTTGCGGCAGCTTGAAGAGATCGCCAAGGAGCCACCCGGCGTCAAGGAGGCGTTTGCGATCCAAGCCGGTCGCGAAATCCGGGTGATCGTCGATGCGAAAAGAGTGGATGACTCGATGGCGGCCAAGATTTCCCGAGACGTGGCGAAGGGAATCGAAGAAAAGATGACCTACCCGGGGGAAATTCGGGTGACGGTACTACGCGAGGTGCGGGCCGTTTCCATTGCGAAATAGCCCTATCCGGCGACGAGTGCGCCTCCCGCATGAGTGCCTGAAGGGAAAGCCTCTTGCCGGAATCCTTTAGGGTGCGAAAATCGTGCTGCCGAGACCGGTGAAACTGCGGCTTTCGGGATCAACTCGACATGAATGTTACCCTCCTCTGCATCGGTGATGTCGTCGGAAACCCCGGAAGGCAGGTCCTTCGCGACGGGCTGCAATTCTACGCGGAAAACGGAAAGGTCCATTGTGTCATTGCCAACGCGGAGAATACGGCCGGCGGCTCCGGACTGACCACCGCGTTGTACGAGAAAATCCTGCAATACGGGGTGGACGCCGTCACGCTGGGAGACCATATCTACCGCCGCCGGGACATTATCGGATGCCTCGAGCGCTCGGAGAAAATGGTGCGACCCGCCAACCTACCTATGAGCGCACCGGGACGGCAGGTCGCCGTTGTGGAAACGGAATCGGGGCATCGAGTGGCCGTCATTTCCCTTCTCGGGCGATTGTTCATGAAGACAATGGCCGATTGCCCATTCGCCGCTGTGGATCGTGTGCTAGCCACCGTTCCCAAGGACGTCAATATCGTCGTGGTGGACGTGCATGCGGAAGCCACGAGCGAGAAGATTGCCCTCGGATGGCATCTCGACGGACGCGTGAGCGTCGTCTTTGGAACGCACACCCACGTCCCCACGGCCGACGAGTGCATCCTGCCCCGAGGCACGGCGTATATCACGGACGTTGGGATGACGGGGCCGTACGACTCCGTACTCGGTCGTGAAAAGACACCGGTGCTCAGTTCGATGATCAGTGCCGTACCGAATCGGTTCGATGTGGCTTCCGGCGACCTTCGTATGTGCGGTGTGTTGGTGACCGTGGATTCATCGACCGGCAAAGCCAAGTCCATCGAGCGTGTATGTCATCGACAGCCGGAAGAAATGAGTTGAGATGAGCCGCGAGCAGATTGAGCAACAGATGGGAGTGCTCCTACAGGGCGCCGACCACGTGTACACGGTCGAGGAACTCGAAACGCGAGTGGCCACCGGCAAGCCACTGCGCGTCAAGCTCGGCCTCGACCCCACCGCGCCGGATCTGACGCTCGGACACACCGTTGTTCTGAGGAAAATGCGGCAATTCCAAGACGCGGGGCACAAGGCGGTTCTTATCATCGGCGACTACACCGCCAAAATCGGCGATCCCACTGGTCGTTCCAAGACGCGTCCGATGCTCAACAACGAGCAGATCAAGCGCAACGCGGCGACGTATATCGCACAAGCCGGCAAAGTGTTGGATTTATCTGAAGAAAAGCTCGAAATTCGTTACAACAGCGAATGGCTGAGCTCAATGACCTATGCCGATGTGATCGGCCTACTAGGCCAGATGACCGTTGCCCGGATGCTGGAACGCGACACATTCGCCAAGCGTCAGGCGGAAGGCAAGGAAATCTATCTCCACGAACTCCTCTACCCGGTCATGCAGGCGAAAGACAGCGTGGAAATCCGGGCGGATGTCGAACTCGGCGGCACGGATCAAACCTTTAACAATCTCTGCGGGAGAGACTATCAGCGTCACGCGGGCCAGCCACCACAAATCGTCCTCGTCATGCCGCTTCTCGTGGGCACCGACGGGAAGGAGAAAATGAGCAAGTCGCAGGGCAACTCTATCGGCGTGACGGACCCGCCGAGCGAGATGTTCGGCAAGATCATGCGCGTGCCCGATCCGCTCATGGGTGATTACTTCAAGTTGCTGACCGATGTCCCCGAGGCGGAAATCACCACGCTTGTCGACATCACCCAGTCCAGTCCTCGGGAAACCAAGGAAAAGCTGGCGAAGCTGATTATCTCGCAATACCACTCGCGGGAGGCAGCCGATGCGGCGGCAAGCGAGTTTCAACGCGTACACGGAGGCACCGGCGGCGGACTCCCGGACGTGATTCCCGAGTTGAGCATTCCTACGGACAAGCTGGACGGTGGCCGGATCGCCATAGTCGATTTGGTTCGTCTGTGCGGATTCGCTGATTCCAAGAGCGACGCCCGTCGGTTGATCAAGGAGAGGGGCTTTCGCATTAACCAACAAGTCGTCGAAGACATGACTGCCACCATCGACGTCAAACATGGCGATGTACTCCAGCGAGGTAAGCGAAGATTTGTACGCCTTTCGATATCGTGACGCCAGGCGGCACTAGAGCACTTCCCGTTTCTGTGTTCCGAGCCGCAGGCTTCT
>JADFIX010000274.1:0-1638 GCA_022566435.1 Planctomycetota bacterium | reverse complement strand
TTTCTCGCCGCTCGATGGGCTGCGCATGGTACTTGACCCGGTATACGAAAACGGGAACTGCTCTAGCTCATGAAACTTCCCCCTCTTCCTCAACCTGAACGCTATGTGGGCTTGTTCGTGTACGACTTCAAAACGCACGTTTCCGTCGGGTATACTGCCGTTGAGATCCGATACTTGCGGGAATCCGCGGAGTTTCGAAACGGCACAGCCTACGAGATTTATCGCGTGACGGATGGTGGCGGTTTCGAATTGCGAGGGGCGTTGGACCAACGCCTCACCGAAAAAGAGGCGATGTGCTTTCTTCGGCGTGATGCCGCGGTCGCAAGGGCGGATTACGATTCGCTCAACCGCGCCGCCGATGAGACGCCGCTCCCCTTCGCAGCGGAGATCGTGCTTGCGAAGGTCTATGCATTCGATCCGCCGGAAACATCGGCACTCATCTATCCCGCGTCCGTCACTCACTTGGTGTCCCGATGGCTCGGCATGCGGCAATTCTCAGGAGGAGACCGCGTGGTCTGCGGCATCGAGGTGCATAGCCGGCTCGTCAGCTCGGATGCCGTGAGAATCGCATCGTTTCACCCCCGGACGGCGATAGACTGCCACGACCGAACCCCAGAAGAGGTCATGCAAACCGTGCATCTCGCCGTGCAGCGCTGATATGGTATCGATCCACGAAGCTCCGCCGCCCGCGTCGCCGTACGTTGCTTTTCGACCGGATTAATCGGACAATGGCCGGCATGAGCACCGAGCGTTCACTACCGGTAATCATGCCGTCCATCCCGAACCAGCGATGGTCGTGCCATTCCTGCGGTAACTGCTGTAGGGTGTTAGCGGGCCACCTGCTTGAAGCAGACCGAAAAAGACTCGACGGACAGCATTGGGAGAAACGCAGAGGCATCACCCCGTACGTACACGCACGCGGCCAATACATACTGAACAAACAGGAAGACGGGGCATGCGTGTTTCTCGATCAGAACAACCACTGTATCATTCACAGTGAATTCGGTGAACAGGCAAAGCCGCTGGCGTGTCGCATTTTTCCATTCTCAGTGCGACCCGTTGCGCACGGCTGGCAAGCCACGTTTCGTTTCGATTGCCCGAGCGCTTCGGAATCGAAAGGCAAGCCGACCGGTCAATATCGAGAGCATATCGTCGAACTCGTCAAACAACTCAGGCACCCCGGAAAGGCTTGTCGCGACGAAGTCTATTGGAAACGCGCACACGTCATGCTTCCGGACGAGGTGGAAACTCTGCTTGGACATTTGACGCGCTGGTTCAACCAAAGCGATATTCCCCTAGGCCAACGCTTGGTCGGCGCCGCACGGTTGACGACGACGCTACGCCGGATCAAGTTTGACGGCGTTCGCGGTTCGCGGTTCGTTGAGTTGCTCGACCTGTTGTTCGCTGCCTTGCCGGCGGAAAGCAAGACGGAACCTGATCCGCCGACCGCCCGACAGCGCGGCATGCTACGGCAATTGGCCTATGTACACGCGGAACACGTATCGCTGACGGAACTTCGTGCGGGCATCGTCGCCAAGCTCCGGCCCGACGACCCCAAGCCCAAGCTCTATCATGGCACGCACGCGCCGGTGCTCGAGCGCAAGGACATCGACACGCGTGTCATGACTGCCATTCGTA
>JADFIX010000273.1 GCA_022566435.1 Planctomycetota bacterium | reverse complement strand
ACTTTCCGGCAAAGCCGCGCGAGCCTTTGTAGTAACCGTTGTCGCCCGAGAATAGAATCACCGTGTTTTTTTCAAAACCCAATGTCTTCAACTCATCGAGCACGCGGCCCATGACGTGATCGACGCCGCTGATCATGCGGTAATAGGCCCTGACGTTTCGCTGGTACTTCTCGGGCGTGTCCCATCGCCAGAACCATCGCTGACGATTGAGCGATTTTTTCAGAAAATCCGGCTGGCTTTCGAAAATTTTCGGGTCGGAAAGCCGCGGCGCCGGAATCTTCACGTCGTCGTACAGGCCGTCGACCGCCTTGGGCCAGGGAAAGTGGTTTTTCTTGTCCCCGTCTTCGGCGTGCGGCGCATTAAAACTAATCGAAAGACAAAACGGCTGATCTTTTTTGCAGCTTTTAAGAAATTCGATGGCTTTGTCGCCGGCGATCTGGGTGATGTGCCGCTTGCTCCCGTCGGGCTGTTTTTTGAAATAGGGATGCCCAATCCCGGCAAAGGAGTCGAACATCGCGTTACGCTGGTCCTTGCCGATTTTGACACCAAACTTTCCGACAAAGCCCGTGCGATAGCCGGCCTTTTTCAAAAGAGCAGGGTAACTCACCCCGGAATGTTGCGAGCGGATCGGCGGCTTGCCGAACGTGTAGCGGTGCGTGCGTTCGTAAAGTCCCGTGAGGATCGTCGCCCGGCTGGCGGCGCAGATCGACGTGGTGACAAAGGCGTTTTCAAATCGCACCCCCTCGCGAGCCAGCCGGTCGATGGCCAGTGCCAGGTGGCGGTCTGGAACCTTGTGCTCGGCCAAGAACCGGGCGATCCGCTGTTCGCGGTCGTCGGAGTCGTCGGGTTGCGTGATAAATAGACCGCCGTTGTAGATCGGCACGTTGAGGCTTGGCGCACCTTTGTCCATCGCCGCGCACAATCGCAACAGCCGATCGTACAGCGTGGTATCCTTGGCTGCGTATCCCTTGGCCAGTCGGGCCGCGACCTCGCTTTCAGCTATGCCCGCCTTCTCGGCAATTTCGTCCTTGATCTTCTTGAGGCTGGCCTCGCGATAGGGCGCTTCACGAATCGGCAGCAGATCGCGAGCTTCGGCATAGAGCAGAAATAGCAAACGGTAGAGCAGCGTCAGTGTTGCTTCGTACATCTTGTGCAGCTCTTCATCGGTCGGCGTGCTGCGGATGTCGAGGCGTTTCTTGCGATCTTCCAGGAACCCTTGAGCAAGGTGTGGGAAGATCGTGACGAAGATGCGTTCCTTCAGACGTTCGCCGAGCCGTTTGGCGTAATCGCGGCTGCCTTCGGCCACGGAGTCGAGCCAGCAGCCCGGCTCGTCGCCGGTTCGCGGCTCGAACGCTTCGGACCTGAAGAAAAGCCACCAGTAACGAAAAGCCTCGTTCGGATCAGTGTCACCCGAAGCGATCAGCGCCTCGACAAGATCGACCTCGTAGAAGTTCGTTGCCCGTGAGTGGGCGTTTCGGCTGTAAAGCCGCCACTGGCGCCCATTGGTGACGATGATCCAGTCGGCCACGCCTTGTTCCAGGGCACTGACGACGCACGCGCCGGGGTTTTCGTCCGAGGTGTCTTGGTCGAGGTTGAAGTCCGGCCCGTCGAGCCAGCGGTCCCAGGCATAGACGAACGCAGCGGCCTTGGCCTTGCCCGACTTGCTCGTGAGCAAATAGTCCGGCTTGCGATGGTCCTCCATTACGGTCTTGTTGACCTTTGCCTCGAAGCCGAGCATCTCGAACAGCGGTTCGTACAGCTCGTCGCGGACGACCTGCTCGCCTTTTTCCAGCCAGCGGGGGCGTGGATCTCGGAGCAGATCTTTGACCGTTTGAAACGCCTGCGTCGGGTTATCCCGCCAGGCCGCATCATCGCGGAGACGGCTGAGGAGATAGTGGTCGGCGAACAGGGCGCGGTTGCAAAAGTATTCCTCGGTGAACGCAGCCGCCTCGAAGACACTGCGAAGTTTGTCGAATTGCTCCAACCCATCGCGGCACGTCCACGTGAAGCGGCGAATCGTCCGCAGCTCTTTGGTCGCCGGGGCCTTGCGAGCGACGGCGAAGGCCAGCGGCACGACCTGCACCCGAACCACTCCCCCGGGACCGCGCGTATCGCGACGGTGTTTGTGCAGAAGGACAAATTCTAGTGTGCTGAAGTCGGACGTGAGGATCAGCAGATGATCGACGTTGGTCTTGCCAAGCACTCGGGCTAGATCGTTGCGGCTCTTGGCCGTCAGCGAACGAAGCTGGACGAAGACGACTCGGAGAAATCCTTCAGAGTCTTCCGAGAGCAGTTCGATCGACTGGATCGCCGCCGCCGAATCACCCAACAGGCCGATCGACGCGGCTGTAAGCGCGGTGCGGGCGTCCGTGTCGTAGCCGAGCCGGGTGAGAAACCCGGCAACGGCGTCCGCCGATGCCAAGCCGCTGATGTCCTTGGCCGTGATGTTTAGATCCGTTGTGAGTGTTGCCATATTCAACTCGCTGATCGCTCAACCTTTTTGAGAAACCGGTCGAGGTCCGTCTTGCGAAAGAGCCGGTAGTTATTTGCCGGATTACGGTATTCCTTGACCTCGCCTCGATCCCCCCACGCCCGAAGTGTGTTTGGCGACACGCCCAAGTAGGCGGCGGCCTCTTTAATTGTCATGTACTTGCGGAGCTTTCCCACGATGATGACCTCCGAGCTAGTGCACACCCCATCGCACACTTCCCAAACCTTACCAAACGTAGCGTCGCAGTAAAGTAGCTCGGCGCACTGAGGTCGGGGCGCCGGGCCGGAATCGTGCGACCCTGCCGGTCGTTGAAGCTGCGTAAACGTCACACGGCGCGATGCACCCAGATTTCGGACGCGGCGTTCCTTAATTTTGGGGCGAAATGCGTCAAAAAGTAGTGGTGAAGTCGGATAGCGGTTGAGAACCGGCTTTCGACGCTGTGTTGGTCGTCATTTCCAGTCAATCTCCGTCTACTTTTTCCCACGAAAGGAGTTTCATCATCGCATGGAAACATTCGTCTTTGCCGCGCTCGCGGTAGCCCTGATCATGGCCGTGCTCGCATTGGTTCGCGAGTCGCGGCTGCGTCGGGCCTTGCAGAAGTTGCTGAAGGCACTGCTCAAGAATTGGAGGACAAATGACACGAACGAACAGTTGTAATGTGCTGCTGGCTCTCTGCGGCCTGTCTTTGCTAGTCGGCTGCGATGAAGAGGACCGCCACAAACAGGTCGCGGAAGTGGCGATACAGGCAGCCGAGCGACAGGCTCAGCAGAATACGGAGATGGCCCGACTCAACCGCGAAGTGGCCGAGGGAACGCGGCGGATGGTCGAAGCGGACGCCGAGGCCCGCAAACAGATAATTGCGGTCCATCAGGAAATCCAATCCGAGCGGGCTTCGCTGAGCGATGGTTTTGAGACGCTCGAAGCCGAACGCAAGCAGATGGCCCAGGAGCGTCGAACGGAGTCGATCCTTGTTCCCGCCGCGAGAACAATCGGGGTGGCGTTGGTCGCCGTTGTCGTCGTTGGATTCTGCGTGTTTGTGCTCTTCGGGCTTCGCAGAGCCGACGCGTCGGACGCGGAGCTAAACGAATTGCTGATCCACGACTTGGTCAGTGAGCACCCTCGGCTGCTGAACGGACCAGGCGCCGGACCGGCGATTGAGAACGGCTCCGTAATCAACGAATCCGAACCACCGTTGCTGTCCACAGCGGGAATGGCGCCGGAGGAGGCAACCCAACAAGGAGACGACCGTTGAGCCACATTGTTGAAATTCAGACCGAGGTTCGCGACGCCGCCGCGATCCGCGCAGCGTGTCAGCGATTGCAAATCAAAGCGCCAGTGTACGGCGAAGCAAAGTTGTTCAGCGGGTCAAAAACCGGCTGGCAAGTGAAACTTCCTGACTGGCGGTATCCAGTTATCTGCGACGTCAATACCGGCAAGATCGACTTCGACAACTTCAACGGTCGCTGGGGCGAACAGCAGCAGTTCGACCGTTTCCTGCAAATCTACGCCGTCGAGGCGACCAAGATCCAAGCCCGCAAGAAAGGCCACAGCGTCACCGAGCAGGATCTCGCTGACGGTTCCATCAAGCTGACAATTAACGTGGGGGCGACCGCATGAAGATCATCGAAATTGTCGTGTCGCCCACCGGTCAAACGCAGGTCGAAACGAAGGGCTTCAGCGGTTCCGAATGCCGGGACGCGAGCCGGTTCATTGTAGAAGCACTTGGCGAATGCGCCGGCGAGCAACTAACGGCTGAATTTCACGAGACATCGACCAATCAATCCGTTGACCACGAAATCCAATGACGTCGGTCGTGGGTGTCTACCTCAATACGGTGGAAGCAGTCGCCGGAATGCGTGGACGAGTACGATCGCCATGAAAGCTAGATTTCGCGGAACGATTCCGTAGACTGGTAATCGAGGCGGCCGGGCCGTGACATCGTTGATTCGAGTCTCGAAAAGCCTACCGGCCAAGTCTTCCATCCAGGTGACGGTTCGGGGCCATTCGCACAGTCGCGTCAACCATTCTGACGGGATGCCTTCCTTCCCAACCGCGCAGCCGACGATGCCGCCCACGATCGCCGCCGTGGTGTCCGTATCACCCCCGCAGCGGATCACGTCCGTGACTGCCGATCGGAAATCATGCTGATTCTTCAGCCAGGCGTGCAGAGCGACAGGAACCGTGTGGTAAACGTAGCCGGTCACTCCTCTCTCCAGACCCAAGGATGCCGCAAACGTGTCTGTCGATTCGCCACATGCAAGGCTCTCTGCAACCCGATCGACCAACTCGAAGAACTCGTCTGCGGGCTCGTCATCAAGCAACTTCCGCAGCTCGCCGACGTATTGAGGTATTCCAACGGCTGAAGGACCGCTCGCGAGACGGGCGGCCAACGCGACTGCAAGCGCCCCGTATTCGGCTTTGGGATCGGTATGGGTGATGCGCGTGGATGAGCGGACAAATTGCTTTAGCAAAGCTGGATTGTTAAGGGCGGCGCCGATGATTGCGCTCCGCATGGCCGGACCGTTGCCCGCTGAGAAGACGCCGCTGCGTTGCGGCGAGACTCCCACACAGAGCCTTAATGTGGACTTGAGCGTCGCCAACCCGATTCCTGCCGGAAGACTCAGTAACCAAAGCCGCAGTCGTCGCGCCAGTTGTTGGGAAAACGCATCCGCATCGGCGCCGGACGCGATCAGGGCTTGGGCCACTATGCAGGTATGTTCGGTGTCGTCTGAGACCATCCCATGCCCCAGCACGAACCGGTGACGATCCGGCTGGCCGAAGACCCGTTTCGCCCGTCTCCGGGAAAGGCCCTCGTAAGGCAAGCCGAGCGCGTCTCCCACCGCCGTTCCGAGGATGGAACCCGTGATTGACCGCTTGCTGATCGTCATGTTTCATCCGCTCACGAAGTGGAACACCAACAGAGTGTACCACCTTCGCAATCTTCTTCAGGAGACCGTTGATGCCAATCTCAGAGCGACTTTCCGAATACGTGCGGGCCTGTTTCACCGGCTTGTGGGTGCAATCCCACGAACACCAGGACGCCCTCACCGAAATCGCCACATTGTGCCGCGACGAAGACTGGCAACTCGCCACGTGGGACGTTGACGCCGGACTGAACCTTCAGGGCCAATCCGAAGATGTTGATTCCGCTGGGGGCAACGATCCACTCGCAGCCATCCGGGCCGTGAACGCTCTCGCCACGCCCGATGGGACGGCGATTCTCGTGTTGCAGAACTTCCACCGTTTCATGCAGTCGGCGGAAATTGTGCAGGCACTGTCCCGCCAAATCGTCGCCGGCAAGCAGAACCGCACGATCGTTGTCATCCTGTCGCCCATCGTGCAGATTCCGACTGAGCTGGAGAAGATGTTCGTCGTGATCGAGCACGAGTTGCCGTCTCGGGAACAGCTCGCGGAGATTGCCCGGGGGATCGCCACAGAAGACGAAGAGCTGCCGGAAGGGGGCGAATTGGAAATCGTGCTGGACGCCGCCAGCGGACTGACACGGCACGAAGCCGAAAACGCCTTCAGTCTGTCGTTGGTGCGTCATTCCCGTATCACGCCGCCCGCGGTGTGGGAACTCAAGAGCCAGATGCTAAAGAAAAGCGGCCTGTTGACGCTGCATCGGGGCGGCGAGTCGTTCGACCAACTGGGCGGGCTCGATTCCCTGAAAGCGTTCTGCCTGCGCGCC
>JADFIX010000272.1 GCA_022566435.1 Planctomycetota bacterium | reverse complement strand
TCGCCTTTTTGGGACGGAAGAAGGTCGTCGGTCTTCGGACCTCCAAGCGCAGCACTGCGTTGGGTTTGGCACCGTGATCGATCGACACCAGGAGATCCCGAAATTCATTGTCCGGATCGGATATCGCAGAGAGTCGGGCGAAATTGCGTTTCTCAATGCGCTCACGAATCGCATAACGCTGGACGACCGACACAGACCTTGCCGCGAACGGATCTGTGATTGTAACATCGAATTCAGCGCGATTCGAGTGCACTTTTGGTCCTCCAGAGTTTGGGCAACGATGATACCGAGTTTGTCCGCCGAACGAAAGAAGTCTCCGAAACTGCGGGGCTCGCTGTCCGCGCGACCGCGGCGGCGACTTCATTTTCTCCAAGTTTACGTTCGAAGTGTAACTCGCCGGAGTCATGACGGTTGAGACTGCAACATGTCCATTGCAGTGTGAACCAAGTTGACGATAACTTGATGGACCCGAATCGAATCGATCGCCGCCGACGTCTCGCAGGCGGCGGATGATCTTGCCAGCCCGCTCGGCCGATTTTCCTATCAGCCCCATCGTATACATAGGCGTGTCCGAACGCAAATTCCGACGCTGCAGCGACCTTCCCGTCGATTCCACGTATTTCATAACCGCGGAGAGAAACTGGTTAAGTTGGTGGGCCAGGCCCAAAGCACGCCGTCCGGGAAGGGGAGGCACGAGTAAGTAGCCCAACGAGCGGGCTTCGCAATCCGACCCCGGCCGAATGCAACAGAACATATATTATAGGACGTTAGAGGTCTGGGTCTGAGAAACCGGTTTTCCGCCACGCCTGGGACGGTTTCTAGGCTGGCGGCACACGCATAGCCAACTCGACGAACAATTCGTCGATCTGAGGCACAACCTCAGACGCCGCAAAACGCTGCCGAAGTGATTGCCACAGATTCGCGAAATGGTCACCGCTGAGCCGGTCGTTGCCACGAACCAACGCGTGCATCCGATCAAAGAGATCGTGGTCCCGCGCGTAAAGGCATGAAGAATGGAATTCCACAGGAATCAACTCTGGGTACGCCAGGCGATGCGGCAGCAACGGCTGGCAACCGGCCAGAATGGCTTCCACCACGGACAATCCGAGATTCTCTTGAATCGCGGAGCTGACCACCACATCACATGTCGCAATCATTTCCCAATACGCATCGCGATCCGGCAGAAAGCCCGCGTGAACGATGTGTGGCTGCAGACAAGGCCAGGCAGCCGAAAACACCGGTGGGGCGGTTCGAAATTGCTCGCCGAGCAACACGAGTTCGAAATCGCAACCGGCCTCCGCGAGGCGGATCAGGGCGTGGAAGAAAGGCTCCGGGTTCTTGTCGTATTCCCAACGGTGGGACCAGAGAATGCGGACCCTATCGCCCTTCCATGGTTTCGTGTCAGACTCGCGCGGCGGCGCGCCCAAGCCTGCGGGTAGCTCAATTGGCGGCGGGACGACGATGCACTTTTCTCGGATCGAGTTGATCAACCCGCCGGGCACGCAATCGGGCATCTTTTTTAGAAGCCTCGCGGCCGCGTCGAGGAATTCCCCGAGATGGAACGCAGAATTGAACCAAATCGCATCCGCAGCCAGGCATGATGAAATATTGGTCATGCCGTATTGGTAGTCTCTGTCTTTTTCGCATGGTAGCGGATAGGTCAACTGGTTTTCGTGGAAATAGCAGGCGATTGGAAGATTGCGCCGCGCGGGAGGCAGAAGGCCACGCAAGTCAGCGACGCTGAGCATATCGTTGCACAGGATGAGGTCGATCGCCCTACCGTCGCATCCCGCCAACCATTTGTTTTCCTGCATCGCAAACCAGATCGCCGCGCCGCGCATACGCCATTTCCACTTGCGCGGCGGCATGGTCGCCACGCATATGTCGTGGCGACTGTGGCCGACCAGGGTATCCACGAATGCCGCGTGCGAACCTCCGAAGTAAGGCTCGAGCAAGGCCACGTTCAGTTTCTGCGGCTTACAAGCCGGGCCGGCATCACTCACACGTTACACCCCTTCGTACCGCCCTACCGAATTCTTCCGTTTCCACCGCGGCACCCAATCCCTTCTTTTTTTGCCAGCCACTTTTTCTGGTATCGAATGAGATCATACCATTTTCCGTACGTTTCGCCTTGGGTCGCCTTTCAGACGACGCCGGATCGAGTTGGCCTGTATCGTTTTCGGTTTCACCAAACGCGCTGCACGTCACCGGGCGCCGGCGTCAGTCGTTCGACCACGCACGCCTTGCACCGCCGCCTGAACCGCCCCATTCCAATCGCCCGCCAGGTCATTTCCTCGCCCCTGCGCCAACCCGAAAACGACATTCCCGAATCCACTCGCGTCCGTATATTATAGTATTCTATAATACTGTTATAACAGTATATCATATTATCGGGACATCGACGGCGAGACGTTTCGAGGGTCGCCGCGTCGGGCTCAGTCTCCGCTTTCGGGAATTGGGCGGCGACGGCGATCGAGCACCGCGCGATCCAAGACCGTCATGGCCAGGATCAGATTTCGACCGCCGCGGGTCAGCTCATATAAATCGCGATGTTTGGGTAGAATCAACCCCGCGATGCGCAACTGATTGATGTGATGATAAAGCGGCCCCGCTTCCAGCTTTGTGACTCGCTTTAGCGAACGATAAATCGCGGGTCCATCGAGCAGTTTGAGCATGAGCTTGGCACGTACCTCGTGTCCCGCAGCGGCCATTGCAATGCACACCCGCTTGTTCAGTCGCGGTCTTCGCGACGTGCTCTTTTTGCCGGCACCCACACCCTTTGCCTTCGCTTCGGAAGACCATTCGCCGGACACTTCGACAACGTCCATTCTTCCTTCTGCATTTTCGACGACCGAGATTGCCACCCCAAATCCCGGAGTCTTGCGTAGGGCGGGAAAAAGACTACGCGGCCCGCCGACAGCACGCCCCCCCTTCCGTTTCCTGCCGCCTACGGTTTTCCTTGTATTTTTTGTCGCAGCCGCGCTCGCGGCGGATTTCGTTTTCCGCCGTTGTTTCTTGTTTCCGACCGATTTGGGCATCACTCCGTCTCCTTTGTCAACGCCATCATTCGATACATCCTGCCGCCCCACCCCGCTTTGCCCGAATTGAAATGTCCCAGTTGCTGCATGACATTATAATGTAATAGGAATACGGCGACACCGGACCAACCGACAGGTACAACATCGTTTTCGGATGTGAATCCTTGCCGGTCGACTGCGACGCCTGTTCGAGCGACATCTGCGCCGCAGCAACCGGTTCCGTGTGCACCTCGATCCCCGGGCCGCACCGCATACGCCTTTGCGCTGTCGTGTCAGCGGGGTTTGTCGGGAGAATACAATCGTACGTATAGCGACTCGATGGCCGCCACCATGTTGTGCCAATCGAATCGCTCTCTACAAAGCAAACGACCACGTTCACCACAGGACACTCGTTTCTCCTTGTCTTCGGCGAACTCGACGATGGCTTCGGTCAGCCTGGGAATATCGCCCATGGGCACGAGCCGGCCGGTTTCGTTGGTGATGACAACCTCCGGCGCACCGTCGTTATCGAAACTGATCGCCGGTTTCCCGGCAAGCAGGCCCTGGACGATCGCGCGAGGCAATCCCTCCCACCGCGATGCGTGCAATACAATGTCGAACCCGTCGATCTGGGCAGCGACGTCTTCCGGGGCAATCAGTCCCGTCAGATAGACGCGATCGCTTAGTCCCAATTGTTGCAACCGCCGCTCGTATCGCTGCCGATTCGCCCCGTCTCCTACCCAGACAAACCTGATTCGTGGGACGCGCTCGACCACGGCGGGCAGCGCCTGCAAGATCTCTTCGTACCCCTTGTTGTCGAAGAGTCTTGCGATCGTACCCACGATGACGGCATCGTCGTCAGCGCCCCACCGTGCGCGCACGCGACACCGCCGCTGGGGATCAGCCGCGAAGAGGTTCGTTTGCATTCCGGAGTAGATGGTGGTGAATCGATCGCGCGGGGCGAGCCCGGCGGCCACCGCCTGGTCCGTCATGGCATCGGCGACCGAAATGAACGCATTCGTCACCTTGCCCGCACGGCGCTCGAGATAACGGTAGAACCCACGAACGATCGCCGATTGCGTGCGATTGAAACTCATGCCGTGAATCGTGTGCACGATGAGCGGCACCCGCGCTCGTCGCGCGGCTTCGCGCGCCAAGATTCCGGCCTTGCTACTGTGCGTATGAACGATGTCCGGCCGCAGATCCTCCAGGATCCCACGGATTTGACGGACGGCCGCGATGTCGGTGAGCGGTCGCACTGCGCGTGTCAGCTCTTCGACCTTGATGAGACTTGCGCCGGATTGCTCCGCCTTCTTCCAGAGCGATCCTTCGGGTCCGGTTTCCGGGCCTGCGATCAGAGTGACTTCATGCCCCCGATCGACGAGCCCGCGGCAGGTGAGAATCGTGTTCTCCTGGGCGCCCCCGACGATAAGCCTCGTAATGACGTGAACAATCTTCATACAGCAGTGATACGTGTCAATGGATCGATCGTTCAATTTTCACGCGGCGGATTCCGGAAAGCCCACCGAAGCCGCACGACGACACCTTTTCTCCGGAGCGATTCACGCATCAGCCGGACGATTCCCCTCAATTCGATCCGTTCTGATCGGTGACGACGGACGGGTCTCCCCGATGACCGAGGCGATTGTGTCCGGTCTGCCGCTCGATTGTATCGCCTAAGCACGGTTCGAGGAAAACCGGATTGTCCCATGGCTGATTCGGCGACCATACGCGATAAATGGCCACCGTGCATGACGTCCGTCTAACGCGAGTCGTTGACTGGCAACTGTATGAGGAGAAATGACGCGGCTATTCGGTAGAGACCGTAGCATGCAGACATGATGCCCAGCGCAAGCAAATCGAGCAGGAATAGATAGGGCCACGGCCATTCGCCCAGATAGTTAAGGACGGTTGAGGCGGTCGGTGCGCCACAGAGAAACATGTAGTTCGATCCGAGGAAATAGTTCACCGCAAGGACCGGAAGCGCCGTCGCGTTTGTGATTAGCCAGACGCGCAGCGCCGACCACGGCCTGGGCCGCATGCCGATGCCAAGCGTAAGCGCAGCGGCGGAAATCACTATCGTGCCATGCCCGATGAAGTAAGTAAAGAATCGTGGGCTCGGAAAGGCTTGTTCCAAGTCAGGCGTCAAAATAGCCTGCAACGTGCCGCCAAGTCCCCAGTAGAAGGCCAATTCGTAAACGATGGACGGCTGCGGTCGCCGACTGTTCTGGTTGGCGGCACCAATAAGAGCGACAACCGTCGCTGCTACCGCAATATCGCACAGGTGAAGCGGTAGGGACTCTCGGATCGACCACGTACCGACCAGAAGTTCGTAACATTGCTCGAAGACGAAGTTAGCTATCAGTATTCCCGCGAGCAACAGGCAGGCGGCTCGGCGCGGGGAAAATCCAAGACTGTTTAGCCCTGACGCCTGCCGCAAGAGCGCCGACGCCGCGCACCCAAGCCCAATGATCATGAGCGACACGATGTGGCTCGTACTGAGCGTGACGACTTCTTGATCGGTCATCGTTTGATCATACGAGAACTGTTATCAGCGACCGCGCGAAACAGGAAAACGGAAATTCAGTTCGATATCCACTTCGTTTCCAGCTTGCCGCCCACCGCGCCAGAACGGGAGACACGGCGACAAAAGCCGCGCAACTCGTTCCCGGAGTGGTTTCGGTCCACCCGCCGCCCATAATTGCTCAAACCCCTCCTCTGTGTGGCTTGTCGGCGTGCTGGCTGGTGTCAACCGCCGTTCCACACTCCGGACAAACACCGGAAAGGTTGCCAGTAAGGTCGTAGCCGCATACGCAACGATACGTCGGAAGGCACCGTCCAATCCAATTCCGAAACGCATTCTGCGCGCCGCATTTCGGACAGGACATGTTGTCGGGGCGGGGCCAGCGGTATCCACAAATACTGCACTCAGGCATCGGCGGTGGTTTCCACCGCTCTTTTTCTCGGCGACGCGCAACGACCCAACCCGCGAGTGCGCCTATTCCTGCATAGAAGCTCCCGTTTACACAGGCTACAACAATCTGCCAGCCCGGCTGCCCGACGCAGGTCGTAGTTCTCGAGCACGGACGGGATTTTACGTCGGTATCGGGGACCCCGCCATTTGCCCTTCAAACCTCCCCACATTTATAATCTTAAACATGAGCCGCT
>JADFIX010000271.1 GCA_022566435.1 Planctomycetota bacterium | reverse complement strand
CGACGGCCAACCCGTCCGACCTCGCCCGCGCGTGGAGAATGCGGAAGATCCTTTGTTGATGCACGAGGTCCAGCGAGGCCGTCGGCTCGTCCAGCAGAAGGACGTCCGTGCCCTGGGCGAGTGCCGCGGCGACGTGAACGCGCTGCGCCTCACCGCCGGAGAGGGTTTTGAGTCGCCGGTCGGCTAGTAAACTCGTTTCGGTAATGCCCATCGCCCGATCGGCCTCAGTGTAATCCTCGGACGATTCGAACAGCCCGAACTGCCGATGCGGAAAGCGGCCCATCAGGACGACCTCGCGAACCGAGTCGTCCAGGTCGGTCATCGGATGTTGCGGCACGTACGCGACGCGCTTGGCCCGAGCCCGGCTCGCAAGTTGACGCATCGGCCGACCGCAAAGCGTCACCGATCCACTCTTCGGCGCGAGATGCCCGGCCATGATGCGTAGTAAGGTACTCTTGCCGGCGCCGTTGGGACCGACGATGGCCCAGCATTCGCCACCGGCCACGCTCAACGACACGGGACCCAAGAAGTCGGCTCGCGACTCGAACCCGAATCGCACTTCGCTCAGCGTCAAAGACGGCTTGTGATCGGGACTCAAGGGACTACTCCGGATGCAGCAGGCGCGACACCTTTTCGATAATCGACACGTAACGCGGCGAGGGGATCAGGGCGTTGTCGTCGTCGAGCACAAACACTCGGCCCGAGGCCACGGCCGGTACGGAAGACAACTCTTTCCAATCCTGGATGACGCCCTGCCGCGCCGCTTCGGACAGCTCGGCTTCCGGCATGAGTTCCAAAATGACATCGGGTCGGCGGGCGATGATCGCTTCGGGGCTGATCTGCGGATACGCCATCTCCAGGTGTCCGAAGGCATTTTCCCCACCCGCGATGGTGATCATCTCGTCGAGAAACGTGCCCTTGCCGCTCGTCAGGATATTGGCCAGCCGCCCCGGGTGACGCGAAATGGTCACCAGCACCCGCGGCTTTTTCGCACCTTCGAACCTAGTGCGAATAGCCGCGAGGCGTCTTCGGAAACGCTCGACGAGTTTGTCGGCCTGTTCGCGTCTTGCGAGTCGCTGCCCGAGGGTCGCGATGGTTTGTTCGATACCCGCGAGCGTGTCTGTGGGGTCGTTGTACACCGGGATGCCGGACTCCGTACAAAGCCGCTCGACTGATTCGCTACGGCCGCGAAGAACGACGAGGTCAGGCCGCAGGGCGATAATTTTTTCCAGGTCGGGGTCGAACAGTCCGCCGACGCGCGGTCGGCTGGTCAGCTCCTTCGGGTAGACGCAATACTTACTCACGCCGACGATGGCATCGCACGCCCCGAGGGCACAGATGATTTCCGCCGAGTTCGGGGCGATGGTGATGATGCGCCCGGGGATGGCTTTCGACTCGTCGTACGGCCCGGCGACGACCACAACATCCGGCTGCAAGGACGTGGCTAAATACGCGCATAGGACGACTGCACATATTTTCCTCGGCACAAGTCGGCGATTCCGTGTTTCCAGGGTCCTCATGACCGAATCGTATGGTCGCCGGACGAAGTTGCCAACGTTTGAGGATGTGCTGGAGGGGTTCTTCGGTGTGCGATCGGCCGGCCGGGTTTCCCGCGTCGTCGGCCACTCCCTTACGGTCGCGGTACTGAGCGCCGGGGTGGCATGGGTGCCGGCGCGCCGGGATTTGCCCGTGCCCATCCGATCGCCGACACGGGCAGGGTCTTGCTTGCCCCGCCATAGGTCCGAATCTGCCTTAAAGCAGCTTGTGGATTGGCGGCGATAAATGGGTCGGTCCTCGTTAACCGAGAGTGCATGCATATTCCAACCGTTTGTCATCACCCCCACTTATGAAAACGCGGGTACGTTGCTCGACGTGCTTGTCCGCATCGAGGCCGTCGGGGTCCCCATCATGGTGATCAACCACGTTTCGACCGACGGCACGGCCAACGCCCTCTGCAAATGGCAACTCGCAAGACATCCCACACCAATTTGGGTCGAGACACATCCGAGAAACTGCGGTAGAGCGGCGGCGCTGTGACCCGGTTTTGCCAAGACAGCGGGGGGTTTCTCCCCCGCTGTGGCCATTCCGGCCGCGCCGGTTGAGGGCTTTGTTATGCCGTCTATTTGCAAACTCGACGTGTAATCTGGGGGTTCTAGCCTTGTGACCTAGGCGATTTCGTCGCCCTTTTTTGAGGTAACATGCCTCTCAAAGCATACCGACAATACTGCACTTGCACAATGACGCCAATGCTGCATTTGCACAATGCTCTCAATACTGCACCTGCACAACAATGTTCTCGCGTGAGCAATGATAAATTTCTTGTCAATTTACATTTATTTTCTTGCATCGAGGGATTCATGGATTAGGATAGTACGAAAGACGTAGCGTTCCAGATGGGTGAGATCGCGGAGCGGACGACGTAACTTTAGCTAATCGCTTCATCATATTGTAACCGGGTGTCGTGTCATCTGGTTTTGTGTTGCACAAGTCGAAAAAGAAAAGGAGAAGAGTCATGTTGATGGGTAAGTACGGACGGAAAGCGGGCGCGTTGGTCGGCGTGCTCACGGTCGCGTTGATTGGTGTGGCGGCGGTTGGTTTGTGGGCTGGCACTGCCGGACCGGCATCCACTGATGCCGCACTTGTCGATCCTGCGGCGATGGATCTTGACGCGGGGGTCTGTATTGGCGACCTCTCGGAGGATTTGGATTCAGCGACCTCGCCAGACGCGGGGCTCAACCAACACCCCTGCCACGGTTGCAACACGCCCCCCGGCCACTGTTACTGCGTGTCTGGCTTCCCATTATGCTGCTGGAGTTGTGGGGCCGAGATATTCTGCCAAAGCTAAGGCCGACCGCTGAGTCGGTATCCGTGTTTTGCAGGTTGACGATTCGGCGTGTCCCCCATCCTTTGCACAGCAAAGGGTGGGGGACCGACCCGACCGGAGAGCCGGGTAGGGCGGCTCGGCCCGACATACCAGGCACAAACCGGTGTCTTTCCCTGTCCACGCTTCTCGTCGACGTGGGGGCATCGGTACCGTTGAATTCGAAAGAACAGTGAGCCGAGTAGGTCGGGCTAGGCTTGGCCCGACATCGGCAGAGTGGACGACGTTCCGTCGGGCAGAGCCCGACCTACGTGGTTTATGGCTTCTTTATCGTAACCGGGTGTCGTGTCATCTGGTTTTGTGTCGGACAACTCGAAAAAGAAAAGGAGAAGAGTCATGTTTATGGGTAAGTATGCGCGGAGAGCGGTAGCGTTGGCTGGTGTGCTCGCGGTCGCGTTGATTGGTGTGGCGGCGGTTGGGTTGTGGGCCGGCGCTGTCGGCCCGGCATCCACTGATGCCGCACTTGTCGATCCTGCGGCGGCGATGGATCATGACGCGGGGGTCTGTTTTGGCGACCTCTTGGAGGATTCGGGTTCGGCGACCCCGCCGGACGTGGGGCTCAACGCACACCCTTGCCACGGTTGCACCAAGCCCCCCTGCAGCCACCCCGTCTGCGTGACTGGCTTCCCAGCATGCTGCTGGGTATGCCCGGGGGGCGAACCATTCTGCCAAGGCTAAAGGCCGACCGCTGAGTTGGTATTCGTGCCTAGCGGGTTGGGAGACCCAGGTTGACGAATCGGCGTGTCCCCCACCCTTTGGGCAACAAAGGGTGGGGCACCGACTCGTCCGGAGAGCCAGATTGGTTGTTCTCAGCCGGGCATCGGCAGAGCGGACGACGCTCCGTCGGGCAAAGCCCGAGTTACCTGGCTGCGACCGACCGTGTCCGGGTGACCGGGCCTTGCTGCACAAGTCAAACTCGGGCCGGCAAGAGAAGGTGCGTCCGAGACGTGGCTGCGGGCGGCAGTAACGTCTTGGTTGAGCGACATCCGCGAAAACCTCTTCTTATGCAGATCGTTTTCTTGGTTGAGTCAAGGACCTCATGAGTGCTTCGAGTGGTCCACGTTTGAACCGTCCTCGCCATACATGTGCGAACATGACGCCTGCCGCGCAGAACAGGGCGGAAGCCAAAATTGCAAACGGGAGGGTCTGGTTTTCCAATCGTCCGATGGCCTCCAGCGTTCCCATGCCGACAACGACATGGCCGACGTACAACGTGAGTGCGAGTTGACCCGTTGCCACGAACGGACGGAGCCAGGCCGAATCCCCAAACCGCTCGCCGAGGGCAATCGAGGCTGTAATAACTGCGCAAGCCGTCCCACCCCCCACCATCATGAACAGCGGCATCGGTGGCATCGGCCCGGTTCCGAATATGGCTGTGATGAGCTCCCGGTCTACGGAGTTTGCCCCTGCGGAGAGTGTGCGAACGAGAAGCCAACTCACGAGTTCGGAGGCGATTGCGGCACCGGCCGCCCAGGTGAAGACGCGCCGCCGCATGACCGGGGAACTCAAGTCCAGGCGACCGAGGATCATGCCCAGTAGCAACAACGCCAACCAGGGGATAACCGGGTTAAAACCATTGAAAAACATGTGGCGGACCATCCCCGCCGCGGTCCAGAGACCTTCATAGGACAGCGTACTCCATTCCCACCCTTCTTCGTAATCAAGCACAAAAAGCATGACGCAAAACGCCAGTACGAGCGAGCCGGCGCAAGCCCAAAGCCGACTTGTGGGAGCCGCAAGCAGGAAGGCGGCCACAGCGATATAAACGCCGTAGAGATGAAGGATATCGGCAGGCCAAATCGGGGTGTAGAGCGAACCGATGACGAAAAGAAAGAGTGCACGTTTCAGCAGGGTGCGACGATCCTGCGCAAGTAGAGCTCGGTCATCCAGCGTGCGCGCCCTACGGGAAAGAAGCGAGACGCCCGCGCCGGCCAGGACGACAAATGTTGCGGCCGCTCGACCATCGAGCAACCCGACCAAGTATACGAGCCAGTCCGGGCCATTTTTCTGTGCGCCCATGACAATCTTAAAATTAACCATCACCATGCCGGAGACGGCAAGAGCCCGGGCAAGATCGAAACCAATGATCCGATTGGTCAAGAGGAGTCCTTTGCTGCGTAACAGTGTTGTAGGGCGGGTTCCACCGGTTCCACCCGCCTGTCCATTACGATCAAACAACGGCGGGCAAAACCCAATGGCACTAACCTAAGCACGGCTGCGACGAAATCCGCCGTTTTCACTACGGAGAAGGCGGGTTCCCAGTCGATGAACAAACGTCCACGTCGAACAAGGCACGCACGATATGCGCTCGCTTTCCTTAGCTTAGGGCCATTAGGTATCACCAACCCAGGGTCAGACCCGGCGCAGCGAGTCTGATCCTGGGCTACTTTCTTTAACCCCTTCGGGGTATTGTTTCACATTGCACGGTTTCGCGCCTTTGTCCCTCTTTGAAGTCGTTCCGCCGGCGGCGGATCAGTTTTCTGCCTAAAGCGGATCAAACTGAGCCGGTCGCTCACGCTCGCGGTACTGACCCCTCGTCGCTTCTTCCCGCCGTTTTTTTTGTCCTGCCCGATCCGCTCGGGGTCAGCGCCAGCGATCTGGTTTGCGGGGAGCTCAAACGCAAGCACCTGCAACAGATCGTGAAAGCCGACGGCAAGAGGGTGCCGGGTAAGACGACGCGGCGGACGGGCTCGGAGCTTCTGATTATCGAGCCCGAGTACGTGGTGTGGGACAACACCGAACAGCTCTATCCGTTCATCTTCGAAAGCGTCGGTGAATGGGGCGTGACCGCCGCGGTCGCTCCGCCCGAGGGCTTTGTCGCGGATCACGGCGACTTATCTGTCGAGGTCAACGGCGAAATCGAGTCGGTGCAGTTCACGGTCACCGAGATCGGCAGCGACCTGGTGCCGACAGGGACGACCTTCACGGTGACGCATCGTGGTCGGCGCGAGATTATCCACAGCGACGTCGGCATTTTCCTGACCCCCGAGTATGCACGGTCGCGTGGTTTCGACGTGGCAAGGCTTCGCGCTCAGGGTCTGATCCGCGAGCGGCCGGGAAACCAAGGTCAAGGAGACGAGCATCGGCGATAGGTGGCTTGACGGCACCCGTCTACTCGTGATTGTCGATACGATCCGCCTTCGCCTATTCGTGAAGGCTGCGGATTCAGTGTGCGCGTCGTGTCAAGCCGCCTACAAGACGGTGTCATACGGGGAGCTTTACGGGCAAGCGACGATTCGAATTGGCTTGCGTTTTTTTCGACCGAGTTGGGAATCGAGGAGGTTTCCGTTCAGGCGGTGACCGGCGGCGGCGCGCGCTATCCCG
>JADFIX010000270.1 GCA_022566435.1 Planctomycetota bacterium | reverse complement strand
CCTCGCAGAAAGCTCTGAGCCCGTTTTGCGATCCGCATAAATTCGTCGACATCGAGAGTGACGGATCCTTGGGGGTGTTCTGTAACCGTTGGTCCCTGAGCGGCTTTGGCTTACTTGATGCCGAGGGCGAAATAGTGTGGCTAAAAGACGACGAGACACCGTTTGAGGTTTCTAACTTTAAGGACCTCGACGGCGATGGTTCGCTTGATTTCTGTGCAAGACTTAAACAGTCACTCGCGTGTTTCAATCTGGCCAGCGGCGACGAACTCTGGCGTGAGACCGGTACACAGTTCGTCCAAACACACACGTTCCCCGGCATTGACCTGTCGATTGTTGAAGACGGGACCGCCTACGTCGTCGCCCAGATTTGCTCCGTTCCATCCAATGCCTCGGTATGTGATAGCGGTCGTCAGTGGGAGATCAGGGATGCTCGCGGTACATTTATCGAACGGATTGCATTGGACTGCGACGAGACGATTGACGAATTGTGCCACTTGACGCGCGAGAGGTTTCAAGACCGCGCAGTGCAGCTGGTACACGGGCCGCCTTTGAGATTCCTGGACTCGGATAATCGCCTTTTGACGGAGCCTCAGACGCCGCCGTCCGCCTGGAATTGGAGGGTTAGAGAAGTTGCCGTTCTGCCCTCGTTGGAGGGTAGAGCGCAAATCGGAGTGATCTGGAATATCGGTCCGCCAGTTCAGCTTTCTTGGGATCGTAGTCTTTTTACGATCCACAACGGCAACGGAGATGTAGACTATGAGGAAGTGTTGGGTACAACTAGTTTCGAACTTTGGAATTTGGAAAAGGGAAGGTCAGCCGGCGAGTCGAAGTCCTTCCTCCTATCAGCCAGGGACTTGTTATTAGGTGGCAAGACCGAATTGTATCTCTATCAACCCACGGCACTGGCATCCGGCATCATGGTCAACAAAGAGTCTCTGTCTGGATCGTCGCGCTAAAGGTACTCAATCTTGTGCAATCGCCGGCGAAGTGCAGCAGGACCACGTAGTTGTCCGCCTTTTTCTTCCTCTGGACGTGCCACGTCGCCGCGATCATTCGCATGGCGAATCTCATCCGTCTTTCTTCCGCCGCGACACCGGTCTCCGCTCCTTGGGCACTGCGATTTCCTTCTCGCCGCGGAGGTATTGGCCGGTGATGGATCGGCTGGTCTTCTTGATTTGCTCGAGGTCGCCGTGGGCTACGATCTTGCCGCCGCGCACGCCGGGGCCGGGGCCGAAGTCTACGATCTCGTCGGCGGCGCGCATCGTCTGCTCGTCGTGCTCCACCACGATGACCGTATTGCCCAGGTCGCGCAAGCGGCAGAGTGAATCGAGCAGTCTTTTGTTATCGCGCGCGTGCAACCCGACGCTCGGCTCGTCAAGAATGTAGAGCACGCCCACGAGCCCCGCGCCGATCTGGCTGGCCAGCCGAATACGCTGCGATTCGCCGCCGGAGAGCGTGGGCGCCGTCCGCTCGAGTGTGAGATACTCCAGCCCGACGTCGCACAGGAACTTGAGCCGACCCCGAAGCTCCTTGAGAACGTCCACCGCAATGATCGTCTCGGTCGGATCGAGGACGAGCTTTTCGAAGAACGCCGCACAGTCCACGATAGACTTAGCGCAGACGTTATTGATGGTCTCGCCGCCGACACGGACCGCCGTTGCCTGGGCATTTAGACGTCCACCCTTACAGTCCGGGCACTCGCCCTTGCGCATATATTTTTCGTAGTACGCGCGGACGAAGTTGGACTTGGCCTTGCGGTGCTTTTCGCGAAGCTCGGCAATGACACCGGGAAATGTCCCGCCGTGCCGCCAGACTCCGCCCGACCAACGCCACTCGTACGTCACGTGCGTCGCACCGAGGCCGTACAGCAACGCCCGCTTCGCCTTGGCCGGCAACTTGTGCCAAACGGTCTTCAGGTCGAACCCCACATGGGCGGCCACCCCGCGGTAAATGTGCCTCCGCCACTTGCCGATTCGCGTGCGCATCGGCTCGATCGCCAGTTTGAGGAAGCTCTTGCGCGGATCGGGAACCAATAAATCGGCATCAAAGTCGAAACTGGTGCCCATCCCGTCGCATGTCAGGCACATTCCCGTCGGCGAGTTGAAACTGAAGAGCTGCGGTGAGGGTCGCTCGAAGCTTACGTCGCACGTCGGGCAGGCGTAGTGGGACGAAAGCAGCAGATCGCGTGACTGGGCGCTTGTCGACTTCGCGCGGCCGCGCGGGCTGAAGCCCGCGGCTCGGGGTGAATCCGATTTTGCGTCGTTCTCCGACGATAGCGGTTGCACAATTAACGTCCCGTCACCCAGCTTCAGCGCTTGTTCCACGGCTTCGGCCAATCGCGATCGAACCGTCGGCGACATGGTCAGCCGGTCGATGACGATTTCGATGTTGTGGCGAATATTCCGGGCCAACGGGGACACATCGGAGAGCGACACGACCCTCCCATCCACCCGGGCCCGCGCGAAACCCTGGCGAATCATGTCCTCGAACAGGTCGCGGTATTCGCCTTTTTGACCGCGAACAACCGGCGCCAGAATCAGCACCTTCGTATCCGCCGGCAGTTCCATGATTCGCGCGATAATATGTTCGCGAGTCTGCGCGCTGATCGGTCGGTTACATTTCGTGCAGTGCTGCCGTCCGACCCGCGCGAAAAGCACCCGCAAGTAGTCCTGAATCTGGGTAATGGTGCCCACGGTACTTCGTGGATTCCAGCCGCTCGATTTCTGCTGGATGGCGATGGCCGGGCTCAGCCCCGTGATTTGATCAACGTCGGGTTTCGCGAGTTGCCCCAAGAACTGGCGGGCATAGGAACTGAGAGACTCCAGATAGCGTCGCTGCCCCTCGGCGAACAGCGTATCGAACGCGAAACTGCTCTTGCCGCTTCCGGATACGCCGGTGAAACAAACGAGCTTGCCTCTTGGTATCTCGAGCGTGACATTCTGAAGATTGTGCTCGCGAGCACCCTTGACTTTGATCGTGTGGGATTCCATCTCCTCGATCGATCACCGGTCGCACCGCTAGGCCGGATCAGTCCGTTCCTCTCCTTGCCGGGGAAAGCGAAATTCTCTCAGAGGTCAACCGTCCGATGCCGTGTTTGCCTTTGCCGGCCCACGTGCCGCGGCCTTCGGATTGAGGTCTCGCCTGGAGTTTAAAAACTGGAGTGCCAGCACGCGCCAGTAACCCGAATCCTGAACCAACTGGACGGACAGGAGTACCGCGGCGTTCGGGTTTCCGCCTGGATCAGCGAGTTGGGTAATGACCTTGCACTGCTGAGTCCCGTCGGTTCGGTTGGTGACCGGTTGCAAACCGGATATTTTGAGCCGCAGACGGGCTTTCTCCCAATCCGTTTCGATGTCGTCCACATAGTGTGCGACGGTGGGCGTCCAGCGATTGACGATTTTGAAGACCGTTTCCTGGCGATCGATTTCACTTGCCTTTCCTTGGGTCAAGTGCCCGGCCGCGGAAACATCGAACAGTTTGTCGAGAGCAGCCTCGCGCTCTTCGCTTGTTTTCGCCTTGAAGTCGTCACGAATCGCCCTCAGCAAGACATACGTGACTTGTTCGGGGGTGGCGCTTTTGTCGAGCGTCGCGCCGTAGTGGGTGACGGTTCCTACGGTGACGTCTCGCAGGTTTCGCCCGGCGAGGCGGGCGTCACGATCGCATGCACCGATCGGCAAAAGAACCGCTACGAGGCATCCTGCCGCCGCCAGCGAATTCCAGCTTTTCACATGAATCACCATAGCCGGAAGTCTAGCTGCTGAGGCCTCTTGTGCCAATCCAGTCCGTTCTTGGCGGGGTGCATTGCAATACTGGTGGCAAATCTGCGGACGCCGGTATGCAGGTCTTGCAGCCGCGGAGCGGCGAACGGTTCGCTCCGAACCTGGCGAATTTTTCAAAGGCGCCCCCTGGATTGGGGTGCACGCCGGTCGGTCTCATTTCGCCTTTTTCTCCAGTGCCTCCCAGCGGGCATAAAGTGCCTCGACTTCTTTCTTGGCGGCTTCCAGCTCGTCCCAGCGTTTTTGCGCCTCGACATGATCGCCCGCCACTTCGGGATCCGTCGTCGCCAGGCGGCATTGCTCTACCCGCTCATCCGCTTCGAGAATCGTTTCCTCCATGTCCTGAAGATCCTTCTTCTCGCTGGCGGTCAAGCCCGTTCGGTCGGCCCGTCGCTTGGACTTTCCGGATTTAGCCTTGGCAGTGTCTTTGTCAGTCCCTTTGCCCAAGCGGGCGCGAGCAGACTGCCATTGGGCACAATCAGCATACTTGCCGACGCGTCCGTCGCCGTCGAGTCCCAGAATCTCCGTGCAAATGCGATCAAGCATGAACCGATCGTGCGTCACCAGCACGATCGCACCGGGAAACTCGGTCAGACTCTCTTCGAGAATCTCGAGCGAGCCGATGTCCAGATCGTTGGTCGGCTCGTCGAGAATCAGCAAGTCGGCCGGACGGAGCATGAGACGGGCGATCAAAATCCGGGCCTGTTCACCGCCCGACAGTTCGCCCACCGGCATTTCGAGCTGGTCGGCGGCGAAAAGAAACCGCTTGGACCACGCGCTGATATGAATATTCCGGCCGCGAAAGTCCACGCTATCGCCGTCGCCGGCCAAGGCCTGTCGCAGGGTCACATCTTGCGGCAGTTCCTCGCGCTTCTGGTCGAATACGACGATCTCGAGATCGTCGGCCGTTTCGATCGTACCCTCGTCGGGCGACACTTCACCGGTGAGTACGCGAATCAATGTCGTCTTACCACTGCCGTTCGCGCCCAAGAGCCCTAAGCGCGTGCCGGGCGACAGAAACAGGGAAACATCCCTAAACAGAGACTTGCCGCCGAACGCTTTGGAAATGCCCTTGGCTTCCAGCAGTTTCCGTGACTTTCGACCGGTGCCCTCGAAATCGATGCCGGCCGTCGAGGTTTGGGCGTTACGCTGCTTCAGGGTACGAAGGTCATCCTTGAGCCGGTAGGCATCGTCGATTCGCGATTTCGACTTGGTGCGGCGAGCTTTGGATTGGGACTTCAGAAAGGCGTCTTCGCGCCTGACGATGTTGGTCAGTGTCTCCTGCTGGGCTTGTTGAGACTCGATAAAATCGCTTCGTTTCTCGAGAAACATACTGTAGTTACCCGTCACGCTGAAATAGCCACCCGGATAGATCGGGTTCAATTCCACGACCCGGCTGGTCACCCGCTCGAGAACACACCGATCGTGGCTAACGACCACGAAGGCATACGGGACGCTGAGAAGAAGCTCTTCGAGCCATTGAATGCCTTCGAGGTCCAAGTGATTCGTGGGCTCGTCCATGAGTAGCAGATCCGGCGTCTGGATGAATTCGCGTGCCAGCGCCAGTCGCTTGCGCCAGCCGCCGGACAAATCTCTCACGTCGGCTTGCAACGAATCGAATCCGAATTTTCGCTGAATCATGCTGACTTGCATCTCGCGTTCATGCGATTCGTAGGGTCGATCGGCGATCGCATCGACCAACACGGATTCGATCGTCACGCCGTTTGCCGCTTCTGAGACCTCGATCCGTCCTCTTGATCCGGTCACTTCGACCTTGCCCCTTACCCTGGCCACAATCACCTCGCCGTGATTCGTGTCGATCGTCGCATCACCCCCGACGTTCTCGAGCGTAACGCGTGCGTGGCTTGTTCGGACGGTCGCGGCTTTTCCCGTGCGTCGGATCGAGATCGGTGAGTGACTGCCATCGATTTTGACGCTTCCTTCCACCCGATCGGCATCGATCGATCCGTGACGCACCTTTGCCACAAGGTCCCCGCCGATGTTCATTCCGTAAAGCGATCCGTGGCTGGCATCCAGGGTGACGTTGCCTGCAGCGTCGTATTGTAGACGTAATTTGCAGTGCCGGACCCGGCCTTCCACGGAGCCTCCGACCGAGCCGACCGCCACGTTCCCGTGCGTGGAAAAAACGTCGAAGTCTTTGACGACTTGACCGATCGTCGCATTTCCGTGGTGATTCTTAAGGGTAAGAGCCCCGCCGGCCTTCTCCACATCCAGATGGCCGTGACGGACGTCGATCGACGTATCCTCATCTACCGCGCCTACCCTGAGGCCGCCGTAGCTGTGTCGAGCACGCAGTGATCCGTTGACATTCTCGACGATCGTGGACCCGTGGGCATTCCGAACGGATACATCGCCCCGGATTCTTGGAATCCGTGTCCGGCCGTGTTGCGACTCTATGTCCAGGTCCAGCGTCTCGG
>JADFIX010000269.1 GCA_022566435.1 Planctomycetota bacterium | reverse complement strand
GGCCTGTTCGAAGCCGTCAAACGCAACCTCGATCGATACGAACCGCTTATCGGTGCGTATCCCGCGAATGAATTCGCCATCGTCAACAATTTCTTCAGCAGTGGATTTGCGTTTCCCACTTTCACCCTGCTCAGCACCGCGGTCATCGACATGGGCCGACGATCGCAAACCACGCACGGCTACATCGATCACGAAATGCTCCACTGCTGGTGGGGAAACGGCATCCACGTCGATCCTCGCGACGGGAACTGGTGCGAAGCGCTGGCCAGTTACGGGGCGAACTACTACGGACATGTTCTGGACGGCAACGAAGAAGAAGCACGGCGAAAACGAAGAAACTACTCGCACTCCCTGAGCCGTCTCGAGCCGGAGAAGGACAAACCGCTTGGCACATACGGTCAGAAAGACGGCTGCGGACGAGGAATCGCCTACAACAAAGGTGCCGCCGTCTTCCACATGCTGGCGAGAAAGATCGGCCAGGACAATTTCTGGGCGGCCATGCGGCGTTTTACGTCGGAGTACACCGGACGATACGCATCTTGGCGCGACATTCAGCGCTTATGCGAAGAAGAAGAAGGCGATACGCCGCTAGACACCTTTTTCGAGCAGTGGGTCCGCGGCGCGGGGGCACCGACTATTTCCGTCCAGCGGGCCGTTTATCATTCGGGTGATCGGATGCTGACACTTTCCATGCACCAGGAAGAAAATCCGTTTGACCTGAATGTGCCCGTTCGCGTCGCGCATGCCGACGGCACGAAAACCGTCGAGGTGGAACTACGGGGCACGGATCAGGATTTCACGATACCGTTTGATGTCGTACCCCTGACCGTGGAAATCGATCCGGACTATCACGTCTTTCGCAAGATCCCACCGGAGGAAATACTCCCGACGACTGCCGCCACACGCTACGGATCGGCTTTTGCCACGGTGGTGCCGGTCGGCGACGTGCCCGGTCCATACAAGGCCCTCCAAGGAATCTTCGAGTCCAGCTTTGAAGAAAACGAACGGCGAACACTAGTCGTGGGAGAAATCGAGGAAGGCGCACTGGTCGAATCTTGCATCTTGATCGTTGGAGATGCGGTGCGGGATCCGCACGTGGCCGCCTTTCTCAGCGCCGTCGAATTCCCCGTGCGGTGGGTCGACGACGGCTTTGTTCTCGCGGACGAGAAATATCTTGATCCGACCCACGCCGTCGTCGCCACGGCGGCGCATCCAGACCTTCCGGGTGGAGGCGTGACCGTGTTTTTCGCCAATAGCGAAGAAGCCATTCCGCCCGGCATGATGATTCCTTTTTACGAACACAGCATAATCGTTTTCGAAGACGGTCGGCCGATCGCCCGGCGGGACCTCGAGCATCGAAATATTCTGGCGGTCGAAATAGAGTAAGTGATGCTTTCGGTTGTCGGTGCCGGCGACGAGATCTTCGGAAGTCTTGCGCCGGGCCGAGTTGGAAGCTCACCTGCCGGGGTATACAATTCAACCGCATCGCATCGACAATCGATGTGTAGAACGTAAGAAGGAGCCGCCGTTGGATAGAGACTGGGTCGCCGGAATCCGCGCCCTCACGCGGAGACTGTCTTTCATCTTGGTCGCCCTCTGCGCCGGATGTACATCAATCTCCATCCAGCCGTCATGTCCGAATGAACTCACCGTCGGTGAATCGGGGCAGGTCGCCGCGAACGAAACGAATCCCGGTGCCATCGCCACCTATCTTTGGCAAGTGTTCCCACCCGATGGCGGGACTTTTGAGAATCCGACCCAACCTACTACGACCTTTCTGGCCGCGAAGACCGGCGAGGTGTTGATACGCATGACGGCCAGTGACGGGCTCTATCAAGTCGTTTCGGCCTGCGTCACGAACATCGTCGAATCGGCCGGCGTGGCGGTTAGCTTGACCGCCGACGTGTCCGAAGCCGCGGTGGATGAACCCGTTCGATTGACATGCACGAGCATCGGCGCCAGCTTGGCGCTTGGGGTCACGATTGTGCAGGTCGACGGCGCCGCGGGCACGCTCACCGAGGTTCTCGTGGGGACCAGTGAGTTTCTCGCGACCGAACCAGGTGAGGCGACGTTCAGTTGTACCGGCATTGATATCACCGCCCAACTGAGCGACCCGGCCACCGTCACCGTGACCATTACCGGCGGTGGCGATGGCGGCAATGGGAACGACAACGGCAGTGGCGGCGGCCGCCGCTAGAGCATTTTCCGTATCCGTATCTCGAGGCGCGGGCTTCAGGCCGCGCGGTTTTTCGCCCTCCAATGTCTCACGCACGGGTGCCATGTGGTGCCATGGTCAAGCCCGGTATTCCCGGGCGCCGCCATGTCTTCGCCTCGTCAGCATGCCGGCGCCAGATTTCGTCAGGCTTGGGCATGGCACCCCAACAAACTTGACTCTCGACCGGCGGGTGACTAATCTCCCTCGCTTGGTCTTCACATGGGCCGGGTCCGAGAGACCAACCTACTACTAAAGGAGATCCCCTCATGGCGTTCCAACTTCCTTCTCTTCCGTACGCTTTCGATGCCCTGGAGCCGCACATCGACGCGCGTACCATGGAAATCCATCACGGCAAGCACCACGCGACCTACGTCAACAAGCTCAACGAGGCCCTGACGAGCCACCCCGATTTGCAATCGAAGAGTGTGGAGAGCCTTCTGACCGATCTCGCTTCGCTGCCGGACAGTGTCCGCGGCGCGCTCAACAACCACGGCGGGGGGCATCTGAACCACTCGATCTTCTGGAAGAACATGAACGCCTCCGGCGGCGGAACGCCGGCTGGCGCTTTGGCGGATGCGATCAACACCGCTTTCGGCAGCTTCGATGATTTCAAGAAGAAGTTCGCGGGGGCGGCGGCGACCCGCTTCGGAAGCGGCTGGGCGTGGCTGTGTGCCGACAAATCGAAGAAGCTCGTCGTGCAAAGCTTCCCCAACCAGGACAATCCGCTGACCGTCGGCCTGACGCCGCTTCTCGGTCTCGACGTTTGGGAGCACGCGTACTACCTGAACTATCAAAACCGCCGCCCGGACTACATCGCCGCGTGGTGGAACGTCGTCGACTGGACGAATGTTGCCAGTCGGTTCTCCGTGCTCTAGTAGACCAGTGGGAACAGAGGATTCGTCAAAACAACCGGCGAGGTCGGAGCACCGAATGGTGTCCGATCCGCCGGTTTTTTTTCGCGGATCGGATGCGTCCGCTATCTGACAAGGTCACGTACCGACTACGCCGCACGATTTTGGCGGGCGCACTGGTTTCTGCGAAGCGGAACCATGTTGCGAGGCGTTCAGGACTCGTGTCTCGCATGCCGCCGCTGGGCGGACGGGGCGCCACCCATCGTGAACAAGAACCTATTACCCGATTAATGCGTCCCGGGAAAGATTCGCTACCGGAGTCTTTACCGTCGACGTAATGGCCCGCAGTATTTGTGCAAGATCCACGCCTCGAAGTGGAATCGACGCCCGTCGGTCAGCACGAAACAGGTACATTCGAGGGTTAATGTCACGGACCGACCCCGCGGGAACAAGAAGCATAACGACGGTGCCCGTCTCGACAGGGTAGCATTGAATGATCAATTCGTCGCCCCACAGCCTGCTACCCCGGATCACTTGAATGATACCCGGCGCGACGCGGAGAAACCTGTTGCTTGCCCAGAACCAGTACAATCCAGCAAGAGCAAGCGAAGCGCAAGTGAGCAAGAACAAGGTCTTGCCGATTACTACAAGAATAGGACTTGCCGGCACGATGTAGGGTGTCGCTAGTTTCACGAACATGAGTCCTCCACAAAGCAGCAACACAGGTGCGAAGGATGCGCGCAAATGATAGTTTTGCGGTTCGTCTCGGAAGTCTGTTTGGTCGGGAATGTCCACCGTGCCAATGCAAACAAGGGCTGATGGAAAGTCAGACCCAAATTCCTTGATAAGCGCCCGGTGGGTTGCGCGGTCCGACGCGCGCAAACAACTCTTTAATCGCTTAGCCAGGGCACTTTCCGGCTTGGTTCCAGCAACACCCGCCCTCCGCCGAACAGATGAGCGTTCCGTAATATAAGATCGGATCGCATAACCGCACAGGCAAAGGCAGGGAACCGCAGCAAACAGGCATCTTCGATCGACCTGCGTCCCAATAAGACTGAATGTAAACGAGAGCCAGAGCCCGACCCCGACAAGTGCCAGACATATAATCGGGTTGTTTCGGGCAGGGATGTGAAGAACCTCCATCGGTGGACTCCCTTCTCAAACGTGCGCGCCAACTCTACCCTATTGTCCCAGTCCCTACCACCAACATCCGCCCCAAAAACCTGCGGAATCAACCGGAGGGGTCTCGTAGACCAGGCGCCGCGCCGCTTTCACAAAAGCATTCGGCGGATCGAAGCTCCGAAAGGTGTCTTCGAGCCGCCGGTTTTTTTCCACGGATGACTACTGACACCGAAGAACACATGGCCCATCGCAGATATTTCGGACCGCAATCCCACGTCGAAATCGTCGACTGTTATCGAACCAGAACTCCTTTCGTTCCCCGCAACTCATTATCAGACGTCACCGGACAATCGAAAATCGGACTTTGTTCCAGCAGCGACCGTTTGCTATAATCGGCCGTCGGGACAAAGTGCCCGCAGCGGGCCGATCGCCGTAGGGAAAGAAAGCCTGGAAACACGCCGTAGGATGAGTGCCGCATACATGGCACGATGAGGTCGCCGATCACTAGAGCGCCGCGTCCACTCGTAGCGCAGGCATCTTGCGTGCATCGCTTTCGCGGCTCGTGAAGGCTAGAAGCCTGCGGTACGGGTTCATAACGACCTTGCACCGTCATGCGGAGAGGAGAGAAATGAAGCGCTCCATTTTCAACGTGGCTTGGCGAATGTGCGTCGGAATCGTCGCAGCTTCCACTGCGACAGGGGCCCCCCACAAGGCGGCCGGTAGCGCTGCCGACCAGAACGGCTCCGAAATAGTCATCATCACGCCCCGCCAGGACAACACCCTGTTCAATACCACCGTGGATAGGAGTAGCGGCGCCGGAGACGCGGTGTTCAGCGGCAGGACCGGGGTCGGCGGAGGCGGGACAGTTCAGCGAGCCGTGCTGTCATTCGACGTGGCCGGCAACGTTCCACCCGGTTCGACGATCACCGCCGCGAGTTTGACGCTGACTCTGGTGAGTGCCGGCCCGTCCGGCGATCAAACGCACTCGCTTCATCGACTCACCGCGGATTGGGGCGAAGGCACGTCGGTCGGGTTCGGAGGCAGTGGCGCGCCGGCCACGCCCGGCGACGCGACCTGGTCCCACACGTTTTTCCCCGATTCATTCTGGATCAACCCCGGCGGCGATTTCGATCCGGCGGCCAGTGCAGCGCAAGTGGTCGGCATCACGCCCGGCATGACCTACGCATGGGACTCGACGCCGCAACTGGTTGCCGACGTGCAGGATATGCTCGACGATTATTGCGGCAATTTCGGTTGGCTTGTTCAGGGCAATGAGATCGATTTCAACACGGCGAAGAAGTTCGCGAGCAAGGAGAACCTCACCCCCGAATGGCGACCGGTCTTGATGGTTTCGTTCGAACGAGCGGGCAGCCCGAAACCCGCCGATTGCAACAACGACGGTGTGGTGGACCTCCTCGACTACGCCGACTTCGCGCCGTGCACGCTAGGCCCCCTCGGCGGCCTCGACCCCGAGTGCAAATGCTTTGACGTAGACTTTGATTGCAACGTTACGCTGAAGGACTTCGCATCGTTGCAGAAAAACTTTGGCGAATGACGGCCTGCCGACGGTGACGGAATCCTAACCGTTTCGGCGTGGGTTGCGGCGTTGGTGCGCGGGTGCCATGGTCAAGCGCAGCGCCGCCATGCCCTGCGTCGGGTACGCATGCCGGTGCGCGGGTGCCATGGTTCCCGCACACCGGAACCATGTGGAGGGCTAAATGGCGCGTCAAACGACATCAAACGACAACCCTACAATCTCGGATCGCAACGGGGATAGTGGAGGCAGGTCATCGACGCTGCCCTACAACACCTATGCCACCGTCGCGCGGAAAGCATAGTCCGGTGGTGCGGCCGGGCCACACCCAACAACACGCATGCCTCCGCTGCGCGGCAGGCATGGCACACAAGACGGCTTGATCAGAAAAATGTCGTGGGAGACGTCGAAATAGTTCCTCACCGATTCCGAATAGATGGGCTGATTCGGCCTATTTTTTTCTCTTCCGGAGAATGATGATCATGCCAAGACACTTCCGAATTACGCCCATAGCGGTTTGCGCGGCCATTC
>JADFIX010000268.1 GCA_022566435.1 Planctomycetota bacterium | reverse complement strand
TTCGGGCCGGACCAGCGCGCGACTCGCGTGCACCCGCCCGGGCAATTGTAGGACATCACCGTGCGGATGTTCTTGGCGGTGTTGTAGTTGCCGTGGCCGTAGGGGAACGGGCTCGTGGATCCGTCAGTTTCCGGGTTGTGCCGGGCGCCCTGAAGGTGACCGATTTCGTGCGCAAACGTGAAATTGCCCACCACGCAAGTGTAATGGACGGAGGCGAAGGCTTTGTGCGGCTTATCTGCATAGATCACGCTGGCCAAGCCGCAATATTGCGGTTTGTTGACGAAAAGCAGGCAGACATCCGCTCCGAACTGCTTTCGACGGTTATGGACTTCGTCCATAAAGCCGTCGCCGGGGGTGCGGAAACGCGTCAGGTCGGTCCCGAAGCTGACTTCCGTATAGTTGGTCTGGTAGCTGTGGACGAGCCGGCAGACAATGTTGACGCCGGATTTACGGTAGGTCAGGTTGGCTTCTGCGACGGCGAGCAGGGCTCGCCCGCGCGGGTCCGCCACCTTGCTTTTGACCGAGGGCGTCCACGCGACAAGCAGATCGAGCTGGCGAATTTGGCCCGTCAGAGGCGCCGCCTTGTCTTCAAGCTCTCCAAGTTCGACATCGAGCCCGGTAGCCGCCTCTTCGATGGCGGTGAATTCATCGGGGTGATCCTGTGGGAATTTGCTCTGATCGATCCGCACCAGAGCGTGCACACCGCCGCCCAGCGGGGTCACCTCGTAAAGCGCGTCGTCCTGACGGATGAGACCGGTGACCTGATCATCGCGCACGACCATGAGGCTTGTACCGGAATCACATTCGCCGGTCCAAAGAAACTCGCCAGTGCCCTTGCCGATTTCCATGACGGCCGCGCTCATGGTCTCCGGCGCATCGCCGCTGGTGTTGAGTGTAACCGGATCGCCGTTCAATAGGGCGGCCACGTCCAGCGTCACCAGCCGCACCGCACCGACTGTGGTCTTCTCGTCGCCGAGGCTGTCGACTAACGCCGCCTGCTCGTCCGCGAGTTCAAATCCCGCGGCGTCGCTGAAAAGTCCGCCCACATCGGGTTCGACGATCTTTTCACCGACGATGGCCGCCTGTTCGGGGTCGATGTGCTGTGCCGTTGCGAACGGTGCCCACACGATCGCGAGAATCGCACCTAGGACAATGTAGAAGACTGTCCTTGTCGTCGAGTCGCGCCCTCCGCGGGATGCGGGGGCACGAAGAAACGTGAACTTCGAGTGAAAGGTGACTCCGTGAACATCGTGTTTTGCGGACGGCTCTGCTGCCATCGCATCTTCTGGTGCTCCTCGTTTCTTTGCCATAACAAACCTCCTTCGTCGCTAAATATAGTTTCTGATGACCGATGAACTGTTGAACAAGTGGGCGTCCGCCTCATTCCACTGAACATCTTTCTATCCCAGTGACGCGTTGATCCTCCATGTTCGAAGGATCGATCTCCTGTCTTGCCTCGATACTCGCGGATGCGTAGAAACGCCCCATTTCGCCGACGCCGTACTAAGGCCGTAATCGGCGCGCGGAAGGCATCAGAAATCCGTTTTTTTCACAGCAGTTAATGCGAGTGTTCGGCTAGTTTGCCTGACAACGTGGACTACTTGAGAGGAGACGGCGAAGATTGCCGGATGGTTAGGAACGATCAACCGGGCGTAAAGAGGGGGCAGACCGAGTCGGCGCACGCGTTCGAGTTGCGCGGTGCGGCATTGTGGGCGTGGTCATGAACAGCGAAGCGGGCGACGATCGTGCGATCCCCTCCGTCGCCCGCAAAAGCTGGAATAGGAGCATCGCCGTCCGGAGTTCCGGACGGCAGTGCTCCAACTTATCTAATCGAGAGGATCGCAAGTCGGTCATGGTTCGCCGAGGTGCGCCAAAGAGGACCGGACGCCTACTCGCTGCCGGTCTTGCGCAATTTCAGAGCGGGTTTCCCTCCTCCGCCCGTGGCTATTGCAAGCTCGCGCGACGAGAAAAAGAACCGCGTCTCGTACGTGAGCACGATGACAACCTTGACCCCGTCCGGCGTGTCCGCGAGATAGGATTCCCAAGGACTGCCGTTGTACTCGAGGGAGTAGGGATGATAGCAGATCTGAGAATCGAGCGGATAGCAATACGTAACAGGCTCCGGGTCAGGATCCGGGTCAGGCACTTGCAAGTTCTCAGGGCCTTCCGCCGCGAGTTTCTCGTTGATGAATTCTTGCATCCTATCGGTATTGGTGGGAACGTCGAGGTCAAACCACTTATTGCGTGAGCAGGTGCCTGCGCGAAACGGATCGACCCTTTCCAGCTCGTCCTCGAACTTTCGTTTGCAGTCCTCGATCACCTTCTTGTCAAGGCCAGGGGGTAGGCGGAGATCAAAGAAAAGTTTGCCGCGTGTTGTTTCTGGTTCCATGGCTGATTCCTCCTTTTCTGGTTAGGTTGCCACTGTCGACTCTTCTTCCGACCGTCGTACTTCCCACGCCGGCCGTCCTGAGCGTATGGCACCGGCGACTCGCCGGATCTTTGCCGGCTTACCTGCTGTGTCGGTCTCTTCGACGCCAAGCCAGTTTTGGACAAGTCGAGCGATTGACCGGCCCGGTCTCGCGTGCCACAAGAGTATAGCCGAGAATATGAAACGGTCGGCATCAGAAAGGTTAGTTCTATCCGGGAAATTAAACAGACAGATACATTTTGCCACACAAAACCACAATGGTCCTGGGCACGCCGCACGGAACGTGTATCACGGTTGGACACTTCTTGCGCAGCGGAAGCCAATAGAGATCATGCGGCGGTCAACGGGCTGCGTAAAGTATGAGAAAAGCTCCCAGTTTTCCTTTGGTTGCCTTCCCCAGTGGCCTCCTTTGATTATGCGTTCGTAGTTGTTGGGCTTGATTTGGCCCTCGACAAACCTGAAATGGGTCGAATCGGTCCATTCCGCCACGTTGCCGAGCAAGTTCAAGACTTGTTCCGGAGTGCAGTCGACGGGTTCGACTACCCGTTGATCAACCGGAACAGCCCACTTCGCGTAGTAATCACGAAGGCTCTGTCTATCGACCGCGTATTTCCAGATCAACTTCGGGTCTTTACCTATGTTGACGCCTTCCAGTCGCGATGCAGCCTGGTTTTCCCATGGGAAGCGCCGGGCGTCCAGCCCGCGGGCCGCCCTTTCCCACTCGACATCAGTGGGAAGGCGCTTGCCCGCCCATTCCGCGAATGCCCGGGCGTCATACCACGAGACGCCGACAACCGGCAATCCGTCCCACGCCTCACGGTACTTGCCGCCCCAAAAAACCGGCCAAGGATGGCTTTTGTTGGCATCCAGGAACTTCTTGTAATCCCGGTTGGAGACCTCGGTGCGGTCGATCAAGAATGACTCAAGCGATACCGGTCGCAGTTCGAACCCCGGCTCGAGTTTCGTCGGCTTTCCGAGCCGGGCCTCTCCTGCCTCGAACTTCGCCATTCCATCTACCACGCCCTCTGTCGACAGGATAGTCGCCTGCAGCTCGTACACTTTGCCCGGCTCGTCGAGAATGCGAGTCATTTCGGCGAAACCAACGCCCTCCGCCACAACGGTAATACGGTAGTAGCCCGGCGCAATCGGCACTTCGCGCAGAGGAATAGTGCCAAGGTACCGGCTCTCTTCCAGCAGCCGCGTTTCGATGTCGAATCTTCGAGAGTAGACCTTCGCGCCTTTGTGTTCGCCTGTGACGGTGAGCTTGGCGTCTTCGTTTGATCGCGGCGCGAGTAGGAAGCCGGCCAGGAGCGCCGCGATGCCGACGGCGCACGCAAGGACAAGGGCGCGGCGCTCGCGGACCAGCCGCGTCGTACGCCGAATGAAACCCGGCGGACGTGTCGGGATCGGCCGATCGGCGATGAAGGCTTGCAGGTCGGCGACCATCTCGCCGGCCGATTGGTAGCGATCTTTACGGTCCTTTTCGAGGGCTTTGTGGCAGATCGTTTCCAGGTCGCGCGGAACCTTCGAGTTCATCTCCCGCACACGGCGCGGCTCCGAGAACATGATCCGATGCAGGACTTGGGACACGATGCCGCCCCCGAACGGTGGATGTAGCGTCAGAATCTCATAGAGGACCGTTCCCAGCGAGAAGATGTCAGTCCGATGATCGAGGTCCCCATGTTCGGAGGAGATCTGCTCGGGGCTCATGTAGGCCGGCGTACCGGCAAGAAGCTCAGTCTGGGACATGGTCTGAACGTCGAGATCCTTGGCCAACCCGAAATCCGTCAGGCGAGGTCTGTCCTGAGTGTCCATCAAGATGTTGGCCGGCTTCACGTCACGGTGGATGATGTTATGCGCGTGGGCATACGCCAGGGCCTCGGCAACCGTCTCGACAACGCCTGCGCATTTCTTCATATCCCACGCAACGGTCGGCGCCGAGTCGCTGCCCGGTTCGTCGGACGTTCGATCCCGGCGACCTGCCTGCCCACGCCGCATCGCAGACAGATGCTCGGCGAGATTCATTCCCTCGACATACTCAGATGCGATGTAGAGCCGGCCTTCGGCCTCGCCAAAGCGATAAACGGGAACGATACCGTGGTGGCGAAGTTTGGCGGCAGCCCGGGCCTCGGAAGTGAACCATGCCAGACGACGTTCGGAATGTGCGAAGGTCGGAGGCAGGACCTTCAGAGCCACGTGTCTCCGTAACGGCACCTCTTCCGCCAAATAGACGTCCCCCATCCCCCCGCTACCGATCTTCCGCAGAATCTTGAAGTCGTCGAGCTGATGCCCGATTATTGCCTCATCCGACGGACCGGGTGCATCTAGCATCGGAGCGAGCGCCAGTGCCGACAGAAAGCCGCTCCGATCGGCAACCGAATAGTGCACCAACAGGGAGCCCACCTCATCCCGTATTTCGGGGTCATGACAATGCCCGTCAAGGAATGCCAACCACTGTTCCGATGGCAGTTCGAGAGCTTCCGAAAGAAGTTCTTCAACTTGGGCATTTCGATCGTCGCTCATCAGCAGCAACGCCTCCCACACGGCGCCCATCTACTCGGAGATTCTTGACAATTCTCGGTGAAGCCATGCTTTAGCGAATTTCCACTTTCGATCGACCGTCGACGTTGAAACGCCGAGTGCGACCGCCGTCTCATCTCCGGTCAGCTCGCCGAAAATTCGCACGATGGCAACATTGTAGCTCGCCTTATTGTGGGACTCTAGTCGGCTCAGGGATTGTTTGAGCGCCGATAGGTCGATGGGCGGAGTTTCAGGCGACAGGGAGACCTCATAGTCGGGTGTGCCCTGCCCCGGTGGCTTACGTTTCTTTGCGTCGTGCGATCTTGCACGTTCGACAATAATGTCGTGCATGGCTCGGGCCGCGATGGCGAAAAAGTGTACGCGATTCTGCCAGTCTCGGTTTGGCTTCCCTGTCAAGCGCAAATAGACTTCGTGAACCAACGCCGTCGGTTGAAGCGTGTCGCCCGGCGGCACGTTGAGCCATTTGCGACGCGCGACGTTCTTTAGTTCGGTGTAGACGAGCCCGAATAGCTCGTCCGTGGCACCATGTCGTCCAGCGCGTACGTCGGCAAGAAGTTGAGTTACGCGGCCTGAATCAGAATTCGCCATCACCGTCCCTCAGGACACGAGTTTCGCAGTGCCACTATAACAAATACGACTCACCTTTCCAGCGGGATGTCGAGGTCTCGGATGAGACGTCCATGCGGCCAAGTGGACGGTTTCGCAGGTGGCCACCGGTGCCGACGTGATCGCCGGGACGACGTCGATTAACTCATTGGTGGCGGTGGACCTAGACGGCGACGACGCCAGCGACGTGGTGGCCACGTTCGACCGCAGCGGCCTTAGCGGGCTCACCAACGACGCCCTGGTCTGGTTCCGCAATACGCAGCCGTAGGACACCTCAGCGGCGATCGCGACATTGTTAAAGGCCCGGAACTGATGGCAACCCTTCTCGGTCATGCGGGCGGGCTGAGGAAACACGACGGCTGAGCGGGTAATCGAGCCTGTGTGGAATGAGTCAACGACCCACGTCCACCCGGCATCGGCCATCCGCCGGACGGATGAATCGACTTCCCACGTCCGCAGAACGCCATCCACCCACGCATCACGGTATCGCGCGACAGCAGGAGGAACGGTTAATCACTCTATCGGGCAGCCGCATTCTTTTTCGGCGGCGTTTCCGTTGTTGATCCATGCCAGTGCGTCGGACATCGCGAGGTCACCGGCGAACGTATCCGCGACAAGATCGCGGCTTCGAAAAAGAAAGGCAGGTGGATGGGCGGCAACGTGCCGCTGGGCTATGTGGTG
>JADFIX010000267.1 GCA_022566435.1 Planctomycetota bacterium | reverse complement strand
GCATCTTTTATTACACCGTGGGCAGCAGTCTTTTTGCGCTCTTGCTGGTTTCCTCGGCCGCCAAGCACCTGAGCGGGCAGCCGCTCAAATGGAAAGGACGCGACTACGCCGTTACCGCCAAATGATCTACCTGACGCGCAAGATTGAGTTCTCCGCCTCGCACTACTACTGGAACCCGGAGTTCACACCGGAAGAAAACCGGCGAGTCTTCGGCAAGTGCGCCAACCGGCACGGGCACGGGCACAACTACGTGCTGGAGGTGACTGTTGCGGGCGAGCCCGATCCGGTCACCGGTCTCGCCACGTTGACGACTGCCGGTCCCGTGGTGCGCGTGTGGAACGAGCCGGTGGTTCATGCGGGAGGGTGTCTGATCGGCCCGGTCGCGACCTACGAAGTGACGGCCACCTCAAATAGCGGCAGCACGTTTTCCGCGCCCTTCGCCATGCAAACCATCGACCAACCGGTTGGCGGAAAGTGGTGGGGCGATACCGTCGGTAATTTCAATGGTACCGAGTGGACACCGCCACAAGGTACGGTCAACATCGATGACGCAGTGGCGGTGATCAAGACTTGGCAAGCGGCAGCTTTTGCACCACATGCGTCGGTGACCGATGTGGAGCCGCAGGTTCTCAATAGATTGGCCAACTTCAACGATCTGCTCGTTGTGCTCTTCGCCTTCCAGGGCGATACCTATCCGTTCGGCTGCCCGAGTGATCCGTGCCAAGATAACTCGGAGAATCCGTGCCCGTAGCAACGGCCCAGGGACGCCATTAGTGCGCGGCTAACAGTCGAGTGATTCCGACGGCGGTATCGCACCAGCGAAATGGCCGTAAAGAGACCTTAGCGGAACCGCTTCCCGCGAAGAATGTTCGCGAATCGCTCAAGTGTTCGCTGGTCGCTCGGCTCGGCTTGGATTTGGATTAATCGACCTTGGCGCCGGACCCAAACAGGAACATCGTCTTTCGCCAGCAAATCAAACAGCCGGCCGGCAGACGGACGCGAAAGCTCGTAGTTCTTTTTCGACAACCGTTTCTTACTCAAATGGGCTTCTATGTGTCTTTTGGGAACGCCCTGGAATCGGGTGATCAACTCCCCGAAGCCGACGATCGACGTTACCTCGCCGTGCGTTCCTTTCACTCGTAGGAAGCAGTTGTCACGGCTGACGATGACCTTTATATCGTTCGGCAGAAGCAGCTTATAGAGCATGTCGGCTTTGGTTTCCGGCAGCTCAAGCTCGCGCCAGACCATCGGCACGGAGGGATCGAGATAGAAAGGCTCCGAGTCTGACCCTTGGAACTGGTAGATCGCGATCGCGGTAGCCGCCGTGACCGCGGCCGCAAGCAGGACTGCCAAGCCCCGCGTCCCGCCCGACGTCTGCGGCGAATCGTGATTCACTGACAATGATTTTCCGCATAGCGCGCAGTACAACGCATGGGAAGCGTAGAGTCGATTGCATGCCGTACAACGCTTGTTCATGTCGCGGCGCTCCTGAGTCACGAATGAGTGTGCTCTTATACCAAGTATAGAGCGCCCGCGCCTTCTTGCGCGAATAAACGCTGTCAAAGGTTGTAATCGGACTTGTCAGGATACGTCTGAAGAAGGCCCATAATCATGCCGGACGCTAGATGCGCGGCGGCACGCGCCACGAAGTCTCGACACTGGCGAGAAGGCCCGAAACCGACTCGCAATCGGCCTCTACGTCCGCCTGTCGTCGCAGGTCGTGGAACGGCCCCTCGCGATAATGCCGGTGGTCGGCCTCGCTACCCCACAGTGTACATACCATGCTGTGGTCGGAGACCACGCTCGATTGGCAGAATACGCCCGCTTGCAGGCCCCCGGCGGAAGCCATGCCGGGGTTCCAGATTGTTTCTTGGGCGTCGATGAAGTGCTCACGCCGAGCCGGTTTCAATCGGCAAAGCGCAACACGGATGAAGAGTCCATCGTCGATGGCGGAAGGCATGTTTTCGAACCGACCCGGCACATCAAAGATCCGGTTCCAGAGCGAGACTTCGCTCGTTCCATAGGTTCCTTGCTGGCCGCTCACCGCAAAGACGTCGTCGTGTACGTCAGTCATGAAGTGCTCGTAACAGGTCCGGTCTCGCCACAGCCCGACAAGAATCGCGCGGGACCGGTTTTCGAGAGCCCATCCGCCCGTCTGCCCGCGGAATCCTTTGACGTCGATCAAAGCCTGCCACGCCTGCTGACCGGCGGAGAATCGCGCCGCGCGATCGGGGATCACGTCGACCTGAATTAGCTTGACGATCATGGATACGTGCCCTCATCAGGAGCCTGGGTTTCGCGACCCAGGATGCGGTAAGATCGCACCTCGTGCAAGTGGTCGCCACGCAGCCGACATACGCTTGCGGGTTGACAGCCGGCCGACTTTTCCCCCATGATGTGCGGGTTGTTGGGTGGTCATCACAATCGCGCAACTTGGATCGGAGTCTTTTTCGTGGGAGGAGTAATCATGTACAGGTCTATCATTGTGGCGGTGGCGCTGTCGCTCTTCGCGTCGGTGGCGGTGTCCGGCGGGGACGACGGGCGTGGCGCGGGAGAAAAGAAGATGGCAGCGACGGATGAGATGTCTTTCCATGATTTCACCGTCAAGAGCGTGGACGGCAGCGAAGTCGAGCTTTCGAAATATAAAGGCGAGGTTTGCCTCGTCGTCAACGTCGCAAGCAAGTGAGGGCTCACCAATTCACAGTACTCCAGTTTGGAGTCGACATTCAAGAAGTACAAGGACAAGGGTTTCCGCGTTCTCGCCTTTCCGGCCAACAACTTCGGTAATCAGGAGCCGGGGACCAACCAGGAAATCAAGAAATTTTGCGCCAAGAAAAACGTCACGTTCGACCTTTTCGCCAAGGTCTCGGTGAAGGGTGAGGATCAGTGTCCGCTCTACAAATTCCTTACGACCTACCCCGACGGGGAGATATCCGGCGAGGTCGCGTGGAACTTCCAGAAGTACCTCGTCGATCGTAGCGGCGAGGTCGTCGCCAAGTGGGGCCCACGTATGTCGCCCGCCGATGAAAAAGTGGCGACCGCCATCGAGAAGGCATTGGAACAAAAAGAAGGCTAGCATCGTTTCTCGAAAATCCGTGTGATCGTTTCCGAGAATAGTCTGCGGGTGCCATGTGGTGGCCATGCCCAAGCCGAACGCCGGGTGCCATGGTCAAGCGCAGCGCCGCCATGCCCCGCGTCTCGAGACACATGCCACCGCGCCGTAGAACATCCGAAAACCAAGATCTGGGAACAAAAAAAATTCGCAAAATCGCAAAAAGCGCGGATGTTGGGGTAGGGCGACGTGCCAACGGCACCCGGTTTGGGAAAAGCGCTCGGCTCTGCTGCGAATAGCCGTTGACCCCGACGGTCACAATCGGTACAATCGAGCCTTAATCGGGGGTTGAGTCAGGGGAAGATCACGTCACCCCATTCCCGATAGGTTGAAAGGGGAAATGCGATGCACTCTCGCCGGACGCTGTCCTTGGCTTTCGTGTTGGCTACCGTATTGTTACTCGGCGATCATACTCTTGCCCAGAAAATGTACTGGACGGACAGCGACACGAAGAAGGTGCAACGCGCCAACCTCGATGGCACGATGGTGGAGGATCTCGTTGTTCGGCCCCCGAGCCCTTACAGAGGACCGCTTGAAATTGCTTTGGATTTACCGGCAGGGAAGATGTACTGGACGACCTGGGAGTTGCCCCGTGTGATTCGCCGTGCTGATCTCGACGGGGCAAACGTTGAGGATGTGGTCACAACAGATCTATTTCTTCCAGGCGGAATTGCCTTGGATCTTGCCAATGCAAAGATGTATTGGGTAGATAAGCGTGAATTCGACGTGCCGGATGATACCATCATTTCGCGGGCCAACCTCGACGGCTCCGATAGGGAAGTTGTTCTCAGCAACTTGCGTAGCGTCGGCGGACTGGCAATCGACCCGACAGGCGGGCACCTGTATTTCCCCGTGGGGTTTCCGGCGGCTGCGATTTTGCGTGTCAACCTCGATGGATCCAATGTGGTGACAATCCTCGCGAACCTCGTCGCGCCAACCGATCTCGCGTTGGATCTTGCCGGTGGCAGACTCTTTTGGACGGATGCCTCTGTGAACCGGGTGGCTCGCGTCAATCTGGATGGCACTGACCTGCAGTTTCTGGTGGATGGCATCGGGGTCGTTCAAGGCATCGCGGTCGATGAGAATGCCGGTAAGATCTATTGGGTGGAGAGACACCGGACTCTCGACAGTGACGGATTGGTTCGAAGAGCAAATACGGATGGTACCGGCGCAGAAACACTTGTGTCTGCCGATCTGAATAGACCGCGTGATATCGCTCTGGACCTGGCTTCGTGTATCACCGACCAGGCGTGCGGTGATGCCAATCCCTGCACGGTAGACGCCTGCAATCAAGGCGAATGCGTGTTTACGCCAATCATCGGGCCATGTGATGACGGCAATTCCTGCACGAATGATGCGTGCGTTTTGGGTATCTGCATCGGGACGCCGAACAGCAATCCGTGCGACGATGGCAACGCCTGCACGTCGCCGGACGTATGCGCCGACGGCACTTGCGTGAGCACGTTCACCACGGCGCCTTGCAACGACCACAACCATTGTACCAGCGACGACGTCTGCGCGAATGGCGAGTGCGCCGGTCAACCGAACAGTTTTCCGTGTGATAATGGAAACCCGTGTACCGCGGAAGTTTGCGCGAACGGTGAGTGCGTTAGTTTACCGATTGAAAGGGGATGCGTCGACGGCCTAACTTGCACGTCGAACGACGTCTGCGTGGGCGGTGTATGCCGCGGCGAGCCGAACGACGTGCCCTGCGACAGGCCGATCTTCCGCCTCTGGGTTCGTGAAGTATACGGACCGAATTTCGCTCCCAAATGTGGTGCCATCTGCCCGACACAGGTCTTGCCGCAGGGCATCGCGGCGCCCGGCGATTTCGTGGAATTGGAAGTGACCTTGGAGGCGTGGGACAGCGATCCGGACGGCGGGCGGTGCGGCTCGTCGGACGGGGTAGCTTGTAGCCTCTCCGCGCAGAATTGCACCACCGAACACTGTACAGGCTCCTCTGACTCGTGTGGAAACGATTCGGACTGTGTCCCGCCGCGCACGTGCGACGTGGACAGTTGTGTGCCTTTTCCCCTGGTGGGTGTGTTTCAGTGGACCTTCGATGTGTCGACCTTTCTTAACGGCAGCCTCTTACCGGGGCTGAAAGTAGCGGAAATACCGTGTAACTCAAACGATGATTGCCTCTGTGTTTACACAAGCGTGCCGGGCGAATTAAATGATTGCGCCGATTTTGCCGACCTCGATCCGGGGTTCTGCACGTGCAATCAGGCGACTTGCGCCGGGGTGCCCGCCGTTTGTACCTTTGCGGCGTCAGCCTATTTGGACCGGTCCAGACCGGACTATATCTTTTGGCGTGAATCTGTAATTGATAGCATTACATCGGATTTGGTATTCGGGGCAGCGAGTCATAGCCGGGGCATTCCCGAAATCGACGCAGACTTCGGTCGTACGTCTCCTTATTACGCTGGTACGTTGCTACTTCGAATTGCAGATGGGGCGTCCGGCCTCTTTGTCGTGAAACTGTTGGACGTCGTGAATTTCGATACTGCGACGTTCCTAAACGACGAGAATGGAGTTATCCTCCCGCTGCCGGACTTGGTCCCGTTAAGTATTAACCTCGGTGATTTCCGCACCGATAGCGACGATGACGGCGTGCCGGATTGCGTAGACAACTGTCCGGCCGTGGCCAACGCCGATCAGGCCGACAGCGACGGCGACGGCGTCGGCGACGCCTGCGACGACGCGACGACGCCCGGCCCGCCGGCCGATCAGACGACCACGGGCGCCTGCGGTTGCGGCAGCGGCATCGACGGGATCATGGTCCTGCCGATGACGTTGCTGGGCATGGGCTGGATGCGAAGACGCACGTCGCGCCGGCGGCGCGTTCGATGAGGGCGACGATCGCGACGCGGGAGAGACTTGGGCTCGCGACACTCATCCGGTTCGGACGCGTCTCTTGCCGCCGGGCGTTGTGATCGAGCCCACCGCCGCTGCCAAGCCGTTGAAAAAGGGAACAGGCACCGAGCCGCACGCTGATATCGGGTGCGTACGGGCCGCTTGGCTGGGAGCCGGTCCCCTTTTTCCACAGGCTCCTATGGCGGCGACTCGCCGTCCGGCCCGCTCGATGAGGCCCGGGCGGGTCGGCCGTGACGGACGGTGCGTGGGTGCGGGATCGGCGGCAATCCG
>JADFIX010000266.1 GCA_022566435.1 Planctomycetota bacterium | reverse complement strand
GAGATCACAACCAAGATGGAAAAAGGCGAGTCGCTCCAGCCTGCCCAGGCGCCATCGACGGGAGCGGCACCCCCACCCCCTTCCAGCTCTGGCACGCGCGACCTGCTGCTGGCCGGCGGCATTGCCTTCGCCGCCGTCGGTTCCTCACTGGTCTACCTGATCAAGACGCTTTCGCAGATCAGCCCTCTGAAAGCCGGCGTTGCTTTGGTGAGCCTGGTGCTGGTGGTGGTCCTGTTCAGTGCACTTTCGGGTTGGAACAAGCTGCGCAGGCGGGACATGAGCGCTCTGTTGGAGGCGTGCGGCTGGGCGGTGAATTTCCGCATGTACATGACGCGACGGCTCGGCTACCTCTTCAGCCACACGCCGCACTTGCCCGAAGGGGCACGCAAGGAACGGCGCGACCTCGTCACCCTCTTTCTACGTCAGACCGGATACGGCGCGTTTCGTTGGACTCGTACTCGTGTTGTCCTGGTTTCCCTGCTGGCCGCTCTGCTCGCTGTCGCACTCGTGAGCACGCTTTGGGGGAACCAGATCAGGGCCCTGCTGCAGGCATGGCTGAGCGGTTAGCGAGAAGTATGGCGCCCCGATTTCTTTGGACGGTGATTTGGAATTGAAGTGAGGGGTGCAAGGGGTGGGGGAGAATGCTCGCCCGCGCCACTTCGACGACCCTAACTCACTACCTCCGGTACCGGCAGTTTGAGTCGGCGTAGGAACTCATGAAATCGCGGGTCGCCACGCAGGGCGCCGTACACCGCGCCGCCCACGGCACCCACGTACGCGACCTGGTGGTCCCGCGTCTCATACGAACGCTCGAGCCACTCCATCCCGCGGTCGATGTCTCCGCCCCAGGAGAATAGGATCAACATACCCTCCGGCTTTACGAACATACGGCTTGCGCGGTCCACCAGTGTTTCCGCGCCACGAATCATCGCCGCTTGTGCACCGGCCCCATCGTCCTGCATCGCGCTTACCATTTCGTGATCTCCGAGTAACTCGAAGTACTGTACGTAGTGTTTGAGGGCCTCAGAAAGCCTTCCGCGGTTAAAGTCCAGAACGGCGAGCGCCTGTGAACGAAGTGGGTTGGGCGGTACGTTGGCAAGTTGCTCGAAAGCTTCGTCGTACCGGCCAGTGAGCCCGAGTTGGATTCCGTACAACATCTGTGTGAAAGGATTCAACGGATCGATCTCGACGGCGCGTTTGATCTGTTCGTCACTCTCTTCTTTGCGTTGCATCATTGCCAGGAAGTGCGAATAGAAGATCCGCGCCTGGGGTTCGTTCGGGTCCAATTCTATCGCGCGTTCATAGGCCGCCTCGGCCCGCTGCGCTTGCACAAGGCCGGCGGTTGCCCGACCGAACAGGTTGCTTTCCAGCACGGCGTCGCCGAGGTTGAGCGGGTCGAAGTAGTTCGCCCGATAGGACATCCGCACAACCATATTCAAACCGACGCCCCGTTCGTACAGCGGAATGCAAACCAGCGAGCGGGCGTCTTTGAGATACTCGTAGGCCGGATCGTCGTCGCAGATACAAACGCCGTTCAGGATGCACGGCTCGTCGCCGTAGATCACGTCCGCCAGCATGCCCCCCTCGCACAGCGGCAGCCGATCCTTTTCCTTCCACGGGTTGATGTCCTCGTCCCACCGGCTGCTCCGCGTAATACGAGAGAAGGGTCGGTCGAGATCCCGCCGGCTCAAGGACAAAGACGCGTCCGCGCCGTACAGCCGAAACGCCCGACGGCGGAATACCTTAATCAGCTCCTGCGGGTCCGTGTGGATGCTCAACTCGCGCACGGTATCCACGACGAACCGCAGTCGTTCGGCCGGGTCATCGATTGAACCCGTGTTTTGCGTAGGGGAGGCATCGTGTGGAATTGTATCCGGCCGTAGCATGATACATATTATGTCCCGCTCGCCCGCCGTGTCGACTCTTGAAGACTCGGCGGTGTCGGCCGGGGTGCATCCCATTTAGGGTGGCAAATCTGCAGACCACGGCATTCAGGTTTTGTGATGCAGCCGCGGAGCGGCGAAAGGTTTGTAGCCCGCAGTGTAAGCGTGTAAACCGCGGGTAAGATGCCCACCTACGAGTGAAGCCCCGGCAGGGGGCGGCACATGAATTTGAATCCTCGTACGGAGCAGGGCAGAACGTATCGCCCCTCAGGGGCTAAGATCGGAAAACACGCATTCTAACCCATGGCTGCCCGCCGGCTGCCCGCCATGGGCTACAAACCGTTCGCCCCTGAGGGGCTGGTTCTTCTTGCTTCAGCGCATACCTACTGTTCCGGCGCCGCACCATCGGCCGGTATTTCCGTCTTGCTGGTGAAACCGGACGTGTTAGGAAGGCGCGTGAGCGACGTAGGACTCGCCGCTCCGGGTTCAGTTCGATTCATCCAACAATGCGTCGATGGCTTTTAACATTCCACCCCAGCCGCCTTCCGTTTGGGATACATAGTCCGCCCATTTGGCATCCATCTCATGAACGATGGTGGCGATGCAACCTTCACCCGCAGGTTCGATCGTCAACCCGACTTTGGATGGATCAGAGTCTTCGGCTTCGTCAACAATCCAGGTGAAGGCAATCTTGCGTGGCCGATCCAGTTCAAGATACGTACCCCAGTGCCGCGTTTCCGTTCCATCGCGCATGTCAGAGAAGAAGAACTTGCCACCGACACGGGCATCGATTTCACATCGCTGGATATCCCCTGAAAGACCGAGTTGTATCAGGGCAGCCTCCATCCAAAGCCGCCCCTTTTGGGGATCGAGCCAAGCATCGTAGACGCGGTCAGCGGATGCCTTGAATCGGTGCGTGATTTTCGCTTCGATTTTCGCCGTCATTTTTTCTGCTCCCGTGAATCATTTTCGTCCTGCAAGAGATTGTCCAAGGCCTGGAGGCTCGATTTCCAAAACGCCTCCTGTTTCGATATCCAGTTTTGTATCTTGCTCAGCGGCTCCGGTCGGAATCGCAAAATGTGCTCGCGGCCTACTTTGCGCCGCACGACCAATCCTGCCCGCTCCAAGAGCTTGATGTGCTTGGAAACCGAGTTAAGCGAAACGGAGAACGGCCTCGCAAGTTCCGTCACTCGCGCTTCGCCCCGAGCAAGACGTTTGAGTATGGCCCGCCGCGTCGGATCGGCGAGAGCGATTAGTGCGTGATCCAGGATTTTGGTCGAACGGCTACCCAGCATTATTCAACCTTTCGGGTGAATATTACTTCCGTGGCGTCGCCATGTCAAGGTGCGAGTGTAGTTTCTCATAATTAGTGCAACTTATATCCTGCTTGTCGGTATCATTCTTTGGAAGGAGGATGGTATCGATGCGAGTGGCTCCAAAGGTAATGTTGACCGACGAACAACGGGTTAGGCTGCGGCGTTGGTCTCGCGGACGCACCACGCCCATGCGTTTGGTTCGGCGGGCGAAGATCGTACTGCTGGCCGCCGGGGGTATGCAGAACATCGAGATTGCCGAGCAACTCGGCATCGAACGGACTATCGTGGGCCGTTGGCGCCGACGCTTCGTCGCACAGGGTCTGGCTGGGCTGGAGAAAGACGCGCCGCGCGGCGGCCGACCCGCCAACACGGCGTTGACGTGGACCGGGCGGCGAATCAGAATGCCCTGCCGATCCGCCGTAGGCTAAAGCCATGTCGCAGGGTCTTTGCCTTGCGGATCGCTGGAGCATTCTGTTCGGAATGGCGATTCGAGAAACGGCGAACTTCGAATGACAGAACACCAAGCCTTGTGGAGTCCGAGCCCAGAGCGCGAGCGGGTCTCGCAGATGCACGAATTCATGGTGACCGCCGCCGAGACTCATGGCTTTTCGCCGGATTGGCAATCACTGCACGCTTGGTCCGTCGCCCACCGGGATCAGTTCTGGCAAGCGATGTTCGACACCGCGCAGATTGAAGCCGTGCAGCCGGCCACCGCGGTTTGCGCCGGCGAGGATATGTTGGGAACGAAGTGGTTTCCCGGCATGAAGCTGAACTTCGCGGCACATCTGCTACGTCATGACGACGACCATATCGCCATCGAGGCGGAAGACGAGCTCGGACGAACGCGGTCCATCACCTATCGCCAGCTTCGTGCGGAGGTCGCACGGATTGCGGCGGCGATGAAAGGGGCCGGCGTGTCGTGCGGCGATCGGGTCGGCGGATACTTGCCCAACATTCCCGAGGCGGTCATGGCCATGCTGGCCGCCGCGAGCATCGGCGCCGTGTGGTCGTCGTGCTCACCGGATTTCGGCATCGACGGCGTGATTGATCGGTTCGGTCAGATCGAGCCGAAATTGCTGTTCGCGGCCGACGGCTACAGTTACAACGGCAAGCCGATCGACTCGATCGAGCGAATCCGCGGCATCATCGAGAAGATCCCCAGCATCGAACGCCTCGTCATCGTTCCTTTCGTGAACGAGTCTCCCGACTTGTCTTCGTTGGCCAATGCTTGCTCGTGGCGCGACTTTCAGGTGGATTCGTCCGAATTGTTCTTCGAACCGGTGCCGTTCGACCATCCGGTGTACGTCATGTACTCGTCGGGCACGACCGGCGTACCGAAATGCATTGTCCACGGCGTGGGCGGAACCCTGCTGCAACACATGAAGGAACTCATGCTTCACTGCGATCTCCGCCGCGACGACCGCATTTTTTACTTCACGACCTGCGGCTGGATGATGTGGAACTGGCTGGTCAGCGGTTTGGGCGTCGGTGCCACGATCGTCCTTTACGAAGGCGCGCCGTTTCATCCATCGCCGGACCATCTCTGGGCCATGGCCGAGCGATTACGCGTTTCCGTGTTCGGCACCAGCCCCAAGTATATCGCCGCGTGCGAAAAGGCGGACCTCGCGCCGGGCAAGCAACACGACCTTTCCGGGCTGCGGGCCGTGCTATCGACAGGCTCGCCCCTGACCGTGGAGAACTTCCACTGGGTGTACGACAACATCAAGTCCGATTTGCAATTGTCGAGTATCTCCGGCGGAACGGATATCGTCAGTTGCTTCATGTTGGGCAATCCGATGCTCCCGGTCTACCCGGGTGAGATTCAGTGCCTCGGACTTGGCATGGACGTCAGGGCCTTTGACGGCGCGGGTAAGCCGACCGTCGGTGAAAAAGGCGAACTCGTCTGCTGTGCACCGTTCCCGTCGCAGCCGACAGGGTTCTGGAACGATGACGACAACGAAAAATACAAGAAGGCCTACTTCGATCACTTCCCCGGCATCTGGCGACACGGAGACTTCGTCGAAATCACGAAGCGCGGCGGTGTGATCGTCTATGGCCGATCCGACGCCACGCTCAATCCCGGAGGCATTCGGATCGGCACCGCGGAAATCTATCGCCAGGTGGAGTCGATGGAACAGATCCTCGACTGCGTCGTGGTGGGAAAGAAAACACCGGACGCGGATGTGGAGGTCTGCCTCTTCGTCGTACTACGCGAGGGTGTGACACTCGATGAGGAATTGATCGTCCGGATCAAGACGCGCATCGCCGAAGGGGCGACGAAGCGACATGTTCCGAAACACATCAAGCAGGTGTCGGCCGTCCCCTACACGATCAGCGGGAAAAAGGTGGAAATGGCGGTGGCCAACATGATCCACGGCGAACCGGTGCTCAACCGCGACGCACTGGCCAATCCCGATGCGCTCGAACAATACGCGGGGATTGTGTAGGCGAAATGGTGCGTCCGGCCTACCCTCGCGAAGGCGGGGGGACGCACGCTACCCGGCTTGAATCAAAGCTCGCATTGTTGCTGGCGTGCTTGGCCAGTATGTCGGGTGAGTCAGCCGGGTCGTAGGACACATCGGTGCCACGCAGTAAGTCCACATTACCCGGAAAAGTTCCGTTGGAAGTTGGCGAAGTCGACGTCGCCATCGTCGTTGGCATCAAGACATCCGCATTCTGGCGGATAGGCTGGGGGATCCACGGGGCCTACTGGTCCTGTGTCACACTCGTGGAACATTGCGAAGTCTTGTAGATCGACATGGCAGTCCGAGTCGATGTCGCCGATCAACAGGCACTCCGGGAAAATGTGCACACACACACTTCGCTGATACACACATCGTCACTACACACAACGCCGTCGTCCGCGCAGGGCGTACCGTCGACAGCCTCGAAGCATTCGTCGGAACGCCGTCAAGAAACAGCACCCACACCGCCCCACGCCTAGGACCCCCGTCGCCATCGAGGCCTAACCCAAGGACCAGGTCGCCCACGCCGTCGCCGTCCAAGTCCCCCAACGAGGCCACCTCTGGGCCCCTGGGGTCGCTTATCTCTTGGTGCGACTTGGCCGTCCCGTCGG
>JADFIX010000265.1 GCA_022566435.1 Planctomycetota bacterium | reverse complement strand
GCAAGAGCAAGACTGCGGGGTGAGCGAAGCGAGCTTGCAGGATCGCTGAAAAAGGTCCCCGCCGGTTTGCAGCCCGGCGGGGACCTGAGTTGCCTGATTCCCGACTTCTTTGATCGGGAGTCATTTGCCGCCAAGGGTCTCAATTTGGTTGTGTGGCTCCGCCTTGGTAAGGACGAACCATCAGGGAGCCACTTTGATCGACGTCCGTCACAACGAGAAGCTCTGGCGACGACCGAGGAGGCAACGCAAGATGAAGAAGAATCAATCATCGGGGCGGCCGAGAGGCACGGTGATTCCGGGATAGGGCTGTCTGCTTGTCGCCGACCTTCGCACATGCCGTAGCGGGGGCAACACTCGCATGGCATCCTTTAGGCGTTCGACTTCTTGAGCTTCGATGTGGATGCGGCCTTGACCGCGCCGACCTCCTTGGTAGTAGCTGATGGAAAACGGTTGACCGCGGACGGTGAACTCACCTGCATCCGACTGGGCGATCCAGTCGTACAGAGTCGTCGCTGCTATTCGGAGTCTTGCGGCAGCGCTTTTTGCGGAAAGCAGCCGGTCCATCATATCGATGATGTCAGTGGTGGGATATCTAGGTCGCCGACTTGCGGCGGGCCATCCTACAGGATGACCGTTGACAACCTACTCGCTGACAAACGCACGACGATCGCACTGTGCGATCCACAGGCTTGCGGTCAATCCGAGCGTCAACACGTCTGCTCGATTTGGGAATCGCAGGCGACGTTGAACCTCAGGCTATATTGATTTCTTTGTAGCCTCCTTCGGGATCCTTCCGGAAACGACAGATCGCATCTGGTGGCAGTATTAGTTGATGTTCTCCGCCCTCTGAGTGGATCAGATTTCCAAGTTTGACGGGAAAGGCATCAGGTTTGCATAACCGATGTTTCCAGTCTGCAAGGTTTCGTCTTTTGGTAGAAAGGCCGAAGTGGCGTTCGTTAATGGAGCCCCTATGCTTGGCAGCCCCTGCCACTTTCCATAGATAATTCCAGACGACGCCTCGATCTTCCCAGTCAACCGTGATTTCCTGTCCCTGCCAGTAAGCTGAAGGCGGAGCGTCGATTAATACCAGTTGTGCGTTTGCAATCGCATCGTAAATGTCGACATTGAGGCCCTCGCCGTCCGCACCAATCTCCCTCAGCAGCCGGTTGTATTTCTCCCGAGAAAGCAGTTCGCATTTCACAGCCACATCCAACGCCGCCCGCACCTCGGAAACGCCACGCAGCCTCATCCAAAGGTCAATGGGGCCAAAACTCACACTTTCGTCCTTGGTGAGGTGTTGCTCAAGCCAGTCTTGATCGGATTGGCTAATTCTTTCCCAGAGCAACTTTGTGACAGTCGCTCCGCGGACGCGGGAGATAACCTCCGCCATCTCTCGGCGAATCGCCTCCGGCACTTCATCCGGTGATTTGATTGACATGGGCAGCCAGAGCTTTGAGGCAGTGCGCGGCGCCGATGCGTGTTTACGACCATTCGTCCGCACCGCGTTTGATATGGTGATAGAACGCGCCTGAATTCTCGACAAAGACGTGGCAAGTTTTGGAGTGTGTAATTCTTGCAACTTGTGTCTGCTACAACAAGCGGATGAAGCAGAATTTGATGCATTGGCTCGTCTAAAACGACGCCGCTCTTTCGACTCTGTTAAACAACGCTAGCCGATCGATTGAGGCGAATCGCGCACCCTGCCACGAATGCTAAATCGAAGGACGGAACATGTCATAAGAACATGAGTCAGGCAGTAGCTATGGCCACTTCAACGGTTTCGTCCTCCGTCTAAATCGAGCCGCGCAAGTGCGTCATAAGGAAGTGCGGATACCGCATTACTGCTGCCAATGACTTGGGCGGCGGATTTTGGCGACAGTTTTGCGAGTTGGCGCCGCTTTCTCACTTCAACTCGCAGCGTCGCATGTGTGTCTTATACACAGTTGTCGCGCGGGGCGGCCTTTAGCTATTAGGAGGTCTCTCCATGATCATGATCGCCGAAACGATCGCGCCTGTTGCGCGCACCCGCGCCCCGTTTGATGGCGGCAAAGCGCAACTGGCGTACGCGGGGCGGTTCGGCAAGATAAAGTCAGAAACACGGACGGCCCAGTTGCACGAGTCTCGGACCCAGGAACAAAAAACCTTTTGTAATAGGAGACAATGACCGTTACGAAACAACTTATGAACACCGACGTAATACAGAACCCAACACCGACCGATCTGGTGCGCGTTCTGCTGGTCGTGGAAGGCACCAATGATATTGAATTTCTGAAGCGAATCTCACAGCTTTTGCACTCCAGTGACTCTTCCCTGCCACACCTGGCTAACATGGAGCAACGGGGCGAATTGATCTTCATTCCTTTTGGCGGTGGGCATGTGCAAGCCTGGACGCAGCGACTCGCCCCCTTGCGAAAACCAGAGCTGCATCTCTACGACCACGAGCTGCCGCCGGAAACCGACTATCGACGTGAGGCTGCCGAAGCGGTCAATCGACGTGAGCGATGCCAGGCTGTGCTCACCGGCAAACGCAGCCTGGAGAATTACCTACATCCTCAGGCCGTTCGTGCTGCCGGTGACATTGACCTGGAGTTCGACGACTTCGATCCCGTAGCCGAGATCACCGCCAAACGACTCCATCAGCGGAGACTGGATGAAATGCCTTGGGAGCTGCTGACGCGGCGCGCCCGCAGCCGCATGACGCACCGGGCCAAACGGTGGCTCAATACCAGAGCGGCGGACCAAATGACGGTCGAACTGCTTCACAACCGCGACCCGGGCGGCGAAGTCATCTCATGGCTGAAGGCGATCGGTCGCTTGGCTGAATCTCGCTGAGGCGGCCACAGCTACGGCACTCCTCACGTAACTAGGCACACGTCGCTTAACTCCCGTCAGTGGACTTGGGTGGCGGATTCTGGCGACAAGTTTTGCGACTTGGCGCCGCCCTTTCATTTCAACTTTTAGCCTCGCGTGTGCGGGGCGGTTGTGTTTTCTACACGGCCGTCCCACGGGGCGGCCTTTAGCTATTGGGAGGTCGCTCCATGATCGCAGCTACAGAAGATTGTCCCCCGACCCGCCAGCCTACACCGGCTCCCCGATCGTTCGAAGAGCTCTTGCCGGTCATTCGCGACCAGGCGTTGTTTGCGTTTCGCTTCTTTCCCCTCAGTGAACGCGAAGAACTGGTCGCCGAAACGGTTGCCAACGCCTATTGTGCGTACCAGCGTCTTGTCGATCGCGGCAAAGCGGAGCTGGCGTACGCGGGTCCTCTAGCGATATACGCCGTGCGTCAGGTCCGCGCTGGCCGACGCGTGGGAACCAAGATGAACGTGCGCGACACGATGTCGGAGTATTGCCGCGCGAGGAAGGGCGTCAAGGTCGAGCGCCTGGATCGATACGATCGACAAGAGACGGAATGGCAACAAGTTGTGGTCGAGGACAGGCGCTGTGGACCCGCCCAGATTGCCGCGACCCGAATTGATTTTGCTGCTTGGCTCAAAACTCTACCGCGCCGACTGCGCCGGATCGCCCTGACACTGGCGGCCGGCGAAACGACCCACGCCACCGCTCACGAGTTTCGGGTGAGCCCAGGGCGGATCAGCCAAATCCGTGGCGAACTGAAGCAGGCCTGGGAGACTTTTCAAGGCGAGTACATGCTTGACGCCTCGGTAGCCTAACTGGCCGCTAAAACCCCTCCGTTTCTGAGATCTCCAACAACCAAACGCAGAGAAAACTATGGAAACCCTGATCATTGTTCTTGTCGTCGCGCTGCTACTGGTGTGGCTCGGCCATTCTGGCCGGAACCACGGTAGCGGCCGACGAGGCTGTCGCTGCTCGCAGCGAGGTCGCCCTTGCCGTCGTCGCTGCCGGTGAGCGTCCCACCCATATGAACTAACTAAACCCTTGGGAAAAACATTCGAGGAGGAATCGCATGTCGAAACATTCTTGCGAAGCCGTCACCGACGCGCCGGCCGCTCCCAGCGCGCGGGCGAGTTGGTCGGGCCTGCTGCGGCTGAGCCTGGTCGCTGTGCCCATCAAAGCATACCCGGCGGTTGCCACCAGCGAGTCGGTCCATCTCAACCAGTTGCATCGGGATTGCGGCCAGCGGATCGGCTACCAAAAACACTGCCCTGTTCATGGCAGGGTAGAAGCCGACGAGATCGTCAAGGCTTATCAATACGCCCCCGATCAGTACGTGAACATCGAGCCGGACGAACTGGAAAAAATCCGCCCCGCCAAGGACAAGGCTCTGAACTTGGAACAATTTGTCGAACCCGAACAGATTGAACCAGCCCGCCTGTCGGGACGCACCTTGTACCTGCTGCCTCACGGTGTTGCCGCCCATCGGCCTTATCACGTGCTGGCTGAAGCGCTGGAGCAGCGCGGCCGCTGGGCCTTGGGTCGGGTAACGATGTCGGGTCACCGCTACGGCGTGGTGGTCCATGCCAACAATCGTCTGCTGTCGATGTCTATGCTCCACGACCCGGCCCAGGTCCGTTCGGCGGCCGAGTTTAGCGGACAGCTTCGCGATGAAGGGGCCACCGACGAAGAACGCAATCTAGCCACTATGCTGATCGATGCGTCCAGCGGTCCCATCGACTGGTCGGTCTACCGAGACGATGCGGCGGCGCAGCTGGAGCGGCTTGTGGAAACGAAGGTGGCCGGCCGCGAAGTGACCGAGCCCGACGAAGAACCGGTACAGGTGCTCCAGCTGATGGAAGCTCTGCAAAAGAGCGTGGAGGCCGCGCAGAAGTCGCAGCGGCCCAGGCGCGCCAAGCCAAAGCGCCGGGCGCGGAGGAGGTCGGCATGATGCGTCAGTTTGCTCCGATGCTGGCGGTCTCCGGTGAACCGTTCGACTCGCAAGAACATTTGTTTGAGATCAAGTGGGACGGCATTCGCGCTCTGGCCTGGGTGCAGCGCAAGGCCCTGCGGCTATGGGGCCGGGGCCAAGCGGATTACACGCACCGCTATCCGGAACTGGATGTGCTACGACAATTCCCGGCCGACACGATCCTCGACGGAGAGTTGGTGCGGCTCCGCGCCGGCCGGGCCGAGTTTTCGGCCGTGCTGCGGCGCCACCAGCTGACCTCGCCGCGCAAGATCCGCTGGGCAGCCGAGCGCCATCCGGTTACGTACATGGTGTTCGATCTGCTGAGGTTGAACGGGCGATGTCTGCTGCAGCAACCCCTGCGGCAGCGACGCGCCCGATTGCGAGAGTTGCTGGCCACGTCATCCACCGAACGAGTGCTCTTTTCGGAAGGTGTGACCGGTGGTGGCAAGGCGTTTTTCGACGCCGCGATCGAGCAGCAGCATGAAGGCGTGATGGCCAAGCGGCTGGACTCCGGCTACCTGCCCGGCAAGCGGGCCTCAGCCTGGCAAAAGATCAAGCCGCGCTGCGAGGTGGTCTGTGTGATCATCGGTTATTCGGGAAGTCGCTGCGGGCCACTGCGCTCGCTGCTGTTGGCTGCCGAAAGAGATGGATCGTTAGGCTTTGTCGGCCGGGTACGCCGCGGGCTGAGCGGCGCCATACAGCGCCAGTTGACACCGCTGTTGGACGCGCGACGATGCGCCGAACCGGTGGTCCCCTGCGCCCAGAAGGCTTTCTGGGTGCGGCCCGATCTATACGGCCGCGTAACGTGCTTTGGTTGGACGCTGGGCGACCGCTTGCGGTTTCCTTGTTTTCTCGGACTATTGAAAACGCCAGCTAGGGAAGTTCTCCGTTAACGATGAAAGCTTCGCGCTTGTTGCAACCCAGACAGTCGGGCAGCGCAACCGTTTACATAGAAGTCAGGGATCGTATCCTTCCTGTCGCCATTTTAGCAACAACACGAAAGGAACCAGCGTGACAAGCCCCACCAACAACACTCCAACCAACCTCCATAACTGGGAGCGTGGCCACGTGGAAAACGTGCAACCGGATCGAGACCGGCCGCCGCGCAGCGCAGACACTCGCCGAGTCCTCTTGGATGAGGATATCGAGTACGACGTCTGGCTGGAAGAATGCCTGGTTTATGCCCAAACGCTAGTGGACGAATGACTGAATTACACCCTTAAGAAACAACATTCCAGGAGGAATCGCATGTCGAAACTCGAAACACATCGTTACGCCGCCCGCGACGACGCGCACTTTCTGCGATTGTCGCCGTGATTCACGCCTATCTCGATGACCTGCACCCCGATCGCTTTGTTTACCGGCCGAGCTGGCTCTGCTCAATGTGCAATTACCGAAACGACCATTGTACCCACTGGTAGGGAGGCTTCGGCCGACGAAAACTGCCCTTT
>JADFIX010000264.1 GCA_022566435.1 Planctomycetota bacterium | reverse complement strand
TCCTCAAAGCTACTCCATGGAAGTCTTCCACCTCTACGGCAAGCGGCTGAACATCTTCGCCGGCGGACAGAAATCGCGCTTTCTCTTCTACCAGCCCTACGGCATGCAGGCCTACTACAGCACGTTTGCAACCTTCGCCCCCGAGATCGCGATGAAGTTCTGGAGAGCGGCCGAGCGGGGAGCGCTCGGCGAGGCGCGCCGGGTCATGTTCAAATACGACATCCCCTTTTTTCAGAAGTGGTCTCACGCCTTCTGGCGCGCGACGCTCGAGCATTTCGGAGTGGCCCAGCGCTGGCTGCGCCCGCCGGAAAAAAGTTTCACCGACAAGCAGATGGCCGAAGTCGGCGCTTTCTATCGGCAACTGGGGGTTCACAACCCCGCGGAAGGATCGTGACCTTCCCCGCACCTTTCGCCGCCCAAAGGAGTCGAGCAGCCACCAGGAGACTTTCCCATGACGCATCCCATCACAAGAAGAGACGTCCTGCGCACGGGCGCCGCCGCGGCTGGCTGCGCGCTGGCGCCCCGGCTCGCGTCCGCCTCGCCCACGGCAAGTGTCGAGTCGGTCGAAATCATCAGCAAACGGCCTGATCTCTACCACGGCTGGCCCACTCTGGCGCGCCGCCGCTCGGGTGAGTTGCTGCTCGTGTGCTCGGGAGGCCGTGAATGGCACATCTGCCCGTTCGGACGCGTGGAACTGATGCGTTCGAAAGACGGCGGCAAATCATGGAGCTGGCCGCGAGTACTGATCGACACCGCCATCGACGATCGCGACGCCGGCGTATGCGAGACCCCGGACGGTTCGCTGCTGGTGACCAGCTTCACATCGCTCGCCTATCAGGACGACCTACGGGACGCCAAGCCCGGCGTCAAGGGCCGTTTCGCCACCTGGACAACGGAACGGATCCAGCGCTGGAAAGCGGCGCACCAGCGCACCACCGCCGCTCAGCGCGAAGGGATGCTCGGCAACTGGATGATTCGCTCCACCGACGGAGGTGTCACCTGGTCGGCTCCCTACCGCGTCCCGGTCAATAGTCCTCACGGCCCGGTCGCTCTCTCGGACGGCCGGGTCATCTATGCCGGCAAGCGCCTTTGGCACAAGCACCCTCGCATCGGCGTCGCCGATTCCTCCGACAACGGAGCGACTTGGCGCTGGCTGGCGGAAATCCCAACGCGACCCGGCGACACTTTTGAGAAGTACCACGAACTGCATATCATCGAAGCCTCCAACGGCCGGCTGATCGCCCACATGCGCAACCACAACAAGGCGAACGAGCGCGAAACACTGCAAAGTGAATCCGCCGACGGCGGCCGCACCTGGACGATCCCTCACTCGATCGGCGTCTGGGGGCTGCCCTCTCACCTCCTGCGCCTCGACGGCGGACGCCTGCTCATGACCTACGGGCATCGCCGCAAGCCTTACGGCAATCAGGCGCGCGTGAGCAGCGATCAGGGGCAAAGCTGGTCCCAGCCGGTCATCCTCTCCGGCGATGGCCACAGCGGCGACCTTGGCTATCCGTCTACGGTACAGCTCGGCGACGGAACACTGCTGACCGTCTGGTACGAACTCATGGAAGGATCGCGCTTCGCCGTCCTTCGCCAGGCCCGCTGGCAACTCACGGTCTAACTCACCGCTTAACGGTCCGCTGTAGTAGAAGTCCGGCCGGGCGCCGGTTCCTAGCCGGCATTCTCGCGGCGGCGCGGGCAGGCCTCGCAGCTCACCGGATCGCCTTCGGAATCGAGAACTTCCGGCCCGCCGCAGGACCCGCGCAGACAGGGCCGCTTCATGATGACGCCGACCGCCATCGCCAGCATGACGACCGCGATTGCGTCGGTTGCCCTGATCAGAATCTATGTCGTCCCGAAGTTTGAGGTGAGCGCGCTCGTCCATGTCGCACCGGTCGTTCGTCCGATTCTCTTCTCGGATGCGGAGTCGGACATCAGCAGGCATTATCATTCGTACCTGGCCACGGAAGCCCATGCAATTGTCAGTCCGGCGGTAATCGTCGAAACGCTGAACACGTCGCAAATTCGGTCACTGCCGATGATCACCCGTACGTCCAACCCGGCGCAATTTTTATCGTCTCGCCTGTCCGCGAAGCCCATGCATGGCGAGCAATTCCTGCGCGTCAGCATGATCGGTCACCACGCCGAGGAAATGGCACTGATTGTCAATAGTCTGCTAGAAGCGTACCTCCGCCAGCGAAAAGACAAGCAACGGGCGTGGGACGAGCTGATACTCAGCTCCCTGCGGGCCGAGCAAGTCGCACTGGAAACGCGTCTGAAGGCCAAGGACCTGGAAATGCGGCAGTTGGGCAGTCAAAACGGCGGCGCCGTGCTGGACGATTCAGGATCCGCACTTCAGAACTGGATTGTGGAATTGCGACAAAAACTGATACAGATGCGTCAAGACGGCGCGATTGCCTTCGCACGGCACGACGCCCTGAATGCGAATGAAAACCCTGCCAACTTGCAAGATTTCGCGGCAAAGGGCTTTTTGACTTACGTCGAAAGCGACGCGGAATGGCACGATACCAGCGAACGGCTCCGAATGATGCAGGCCGCGGCGCTGGAAGATGAACGCCTCGGCCGGGGTCCGATGCATCCCGATGTCCAGGGACGATCGGATCGAATTGCCATGTACAAGACGGCCTTGGACTTGCGAACCAGTGAACTTGGAACGGCCTTCAAGAAGAAGTTGCGGCGAGAATTCACGTCGGCGCAGCTCGAGGCGACGGTTTCCGAGAAAGTCCTAACTGACGCCGTCGAAGAACTGATGGTCCAGCAGTCCGATGTCATGCGCCAGGCGTTTGCCATGGAGAGCGTCCGACACGAACGCGAGCGTCTCGAGAATTCGCTGACCCAGGTTCGCCAGAAAACCTGGAACGTCCAGGTGGAGCAGCACCGAAGTGCCCGGATCACGATCGATTCCCCTGCCGTCGCGCCGGCAGAACCAAATATCGATAAACGAATGAAATACTCAATGGCGGCCTGTGCCATGAGCCTTTTTCTCGGCGCAGGCTTCGTACTCGTTCGCCACCGCTTGGACACCAGCGTCGTGAAGCCCACGGAGGTGACGAATGATTTGGGACTTCAGTACTTGGGTTGTATTCAATATATCCAGAGTTCGAACGGAACGACCGTGGCAAACGACCACCGACTACAAGAACCGATTCGCAGCATTTCGACGGCACTCCTTTCGAGTTCTCACAGCGGGTCGAGCCGGATACGCTTGGTGACTTCTCCGACGGCGGGCAGCGGTAAGTCGTCGCTGGCGCTGGGCTTGGCGCGAAGTCTCGCTTCTACCGGACGGCGCGTTCTTCTCGTCGATGCGGATATTACCGGTCGCGGCGTCACGCAGGCGCTAGACATGCCGGCGCACCGGGGATTGAGTGAGTTCCTAAGGGGAACCGCCGGAGCTGCGGAATCTGTGCAATCCGGTCATGCCGAGAATTTGGATGTGATGCCGGCCGGTGAGCCGACCGGTCAATTCGGGGCGCACCTTGCGAACCTGCGTGCACAGGCGAACTTGCGCACGCTTTTCCAGGACTACGACGAGGTGATCCTCGATTCGCCGCCCGTTCTCGTGGGCAGTCACGCCGTGGTGCTTGCGACCTTGGCGGATGAAATCGTCCTGGTGATTCGAGCGGGAAAAACGACGCGAGAAGAAGCACGCGCTTCCTGTCGTACTCTTTCCACGATCGGCGAGAAACCGGTGCGCGTGATCCTAAACGCCGTGGAACGAAGACACGCACCGTATGCGTACTACGGATACGCCAACGCGAATGCACACGGGCCTGCGGCGCAAGGCGCCTAGGTAAGAAGATGCCGGGGAATCCCGGTCATGGGAAACGACCTAAGGAGGGTGGATCATCTTCGTCAATCGGGCCGACACGATCGTGGTTCACGTCGCGGACGCGACGAACGAAATTCCGAACGCCGACCGTCCTGCGGATTTGCATGCGTTACGGGATGATTCCGCGAACTTGATGCGATTTCATCGTCAGTGGGCAGACGATGCCGACGGTTCTCTTCACTTCTTGCTCCCGGAATCAATGAGGGCGTGCGACTGGTTGTCCACCGACGACTTCGATGGCGCCCCCATCAGTTGGTATTCCGATCAGTTGTCGCCTACATTCTCGGTCCCTTCAGACCGCAGAAACGTGTGGATTGTGAACGGCAGTCACGCACGAATCGGCGATTGGAGTTCGGTCCGCAGGGCGGCGCTGCCGCGAAACAGCGATGTGATGGTGTTTTCTCCGAACGATCCCGCACACGACCAACCGTACGACGAAATGGTCAGAGTAGATGAGTCCAAGCACATTTTGGGTTTCCAGCGTGTCTATTCAGACTCTCCGATGGCGGCCACCCCATTACCACAACCGGCCTCGCTCGCGGTGTGTCGGGCGGGACACGCACGGGCAGTGGTCGCTCACCTTCTCAGACACGGGTGGAGCGCCGCCAGTATTGGCGGTCTCACACGACGATTTCGCGTGGCGTGGACGGATATCCCGTCTGCGTGCGGCGGTAGCGCCCACGCCATCTCGGGGCCCGATACGCACCGTTCATCGGTGCGAACGCCCCGCCAGACCGTATGGCAGTCGCCCCCGGCGATTCACAAGAACGGTTCGCCCGATACCGCCGTTCCCGACCGCGGAAGGTCGGGCGTAGAGGGCCGGGTGCAGAATGGGCATCTGACCGAAGCGGCCATATGGGATGGATCCACCGGCGTAGAGTCTTCGGATACGCCTGCCAATTCGTATTTGAACCTCGACGAATTCAAACCGAAAATGGCGGAACGCCGGGAATTCGGCATGATCGACACCTTCAAAAACCCGTACGATAACCGAGCCCTCTACCGTTTTGGGAAGCGAACGCTGGACATCGTTTTCTCGGCCCTGTTCTTACTCTTGGCGTCTCCTATGCTCCTGGTGGTCGCCGCGATGATCAAGCTGACGTCGCCCGGGCCGGTGTTTTTTGGGCACCGACGTCAAGGGATACGTGGGGAAGAATTCCTCTGCCTGAAGTTTCGCACGATGATCAAGGACGCGGATAATCGGCAGATGGATTTGAGAAAAATGAACGAGGTCGACGGACCGCAATTCAAGATTTCTAATGATCCACGACTGACGCGTTTGGGTGCCTGGCTGACGCGAACCAACATTGACGAAGTTCCGCAGTTTTTCAACGTGCTTCTTGGTCAGATGAGTCTGACCGGTCCACGTCCGTCACCCGACAAGGAAAACCAGTTTTGCCCCGGCTGGCGGCGGGCGCGGCTTTCCGTCCGACCGGGAATCACGGGCCTTTGGCAGATCATGCGGCTTCGAAATCACGCCGACTCAGATTTTCAGGAGTGGATCTACTACGACCTCGAGTACGTTCGCCACCGTTCGATGTGGCTAGATTTGCAGTTGCTCGCGTATACCCCGCTTGCGATGTACTCGGGCAAGTGCGTCACGCGATTTGCGCAGCGGCTGAAAGCACGGGGAATCTGCGTTCATTCCGCGAGGGTACCCGGGGAAGGGTAGGTCGCTATCGTATCCAGTTGTGGGACGGTCCTGCCGATATCATGTCAGTTCCCTGAGGGTTCTACATCGTGACTGATGACATCCGTAAACGCCGACCGTTTCTCCGTTGGGCGGTCGCTCTGTGCGCGTTGGCCGCAGGGGCTGCTTGGGGGCTGTCGGCGCTTTACGCGATACGAACCGAGGGCAATTCCGCCAAATTGCTGGTACGCGCCGAGATGGCGGCGGCCGAAGAAAACTGGGAGCGTGCGAGCCTCGCCTACAGCCAGTATTTGCGACGGAAACCGGACGACCTCGATGCGCTAGATGCGTATTGCAGGACTCTGATGAAGGAGATACCGGGCAATCCGGGGCGGATTGTGAACGCAACGCAGGCCTTGCGACGCCTGATCGGATTGTTCCCCGATAGACTCTGGCCCGTGGAAGAACTTACGGGGCTATACCTCGCGATGGGCGAGTACGGGTTGGCCGAAGAACTCGCCGCTGACTGGCTGGAAATGGATCCGGCTTCAGGCGGTGCACCGCTGGCGCTCGCCTATGCAAGGAATCTGCTGCACAAGAACCGTGAGGCCACTGATACGCTCGTTGAGGCCATCTCACAGCGCCCGGACGATCCTGCTCTTTACCCCCTCCTCGTGAAGATCCTCGCCGAAGATAGAGGCAAGCCTCTGGAGGCGGAGCGATGGCTCAGACAGGCATTGCGCATCGCACCGAAATCAGAGAGCATCCAGCTCGTCGCGTTTGCATTTCACGAGTC
>JADFIX010000263.1 GCA_022566435.1 Planctomycetota bacterium | reverse complement strand
CTTGGTGAGGCCCCACTCCTGCTCCAGCTTCAGCAGGCAGCTCAGGATGAAGTTCCCTTTGTCGATGGCGTTGACGCCGACCTGGGCCCCCGGACCGCCTGCGCGGATCGTCTCGCCGCGGTTCGAGGCGTGGCTCGCCTTGCCGAGGCACGTAACGGCCATCCACAGCAGACCGGGGCTGACGGGAACGATGGCCAGCGGACGAGTACCGGACGCCGACGGCTCGGAGACGATCGCCGCGTCGGCGCGGTAGCCCCGGCGCACGGTGGCGGACGTCCCGGCCTCGTGGTCCATCACCTCTTCGCCGACGACGCTCTCCAGGATGAGGTCGCCCTTCAGCCTGACTCCGCATCGCTGCATCGCGGTGGCCGCCATCGCCTGGGCGACGATCCCGGCCTTCATGTCGCAGGCTCCCCGTCCGTAGATGTTGTTGTCGTCGATCTGGCCGCTGAACGGGTTCTGGAACTTCCAGTCCTCGTGGCGTCCGGTGGGAACGGTGTCGATGTGGCCGTTGAAGATGAGCGACCTGCCGCCGCCGGTCCCCTTGATCGTGGCGACTACGTTGTTGCGCTTCGGCTCCTCGGCCCAGACGTCGACCTCGGCTCCGAGCTTCTCGTACATCCCGGTGATGATAAGGTTGGCGTCGCTCTCGCCGCCCAGGACCTCGTCGAGCCCGGACATTCCCGTGGGGCAGGTCCGATGGTGCCCGGCCCGGCCCAACCGCGATTCGCACCGCTTCAGGAGCCTTTTCGCCCGCTTGAGCCGAGCCGCCGCATCGAGCGTGTCTTCGGCGCCGGCATTCGCGGCGAGCCGATCCGGCCCGGAAAACCCGGTTGAGAGGTCGTCGATTCTGAACCCGGGGCGGGGAATTTCGGCCCGCACCGGACTGCTCAAAGCCGCTGTCATGGAGGCACCTGAAGCTGATGTCGGATGAAAACCCGCCGTGGTTATACCTAACATACACCAAACAAAACGAGGTGTCAAGGCCGATTTAAGAAGACCCTTGGGGGCTCGTGAACAAACCCGACGCGAAAAGAAAAGCCTCGATTCGACACGGCGCTCAATGGGGCGGGGAGGAAGGAAAAAACGGGAGAAAAAAGCGGGACGGTCATTCCCCCGTCGAGCGGCGAGGCGTATGATGCCCGCGCGGAGACACACAAAGAAGGATCGGTGATCGGCCCGTACGGCAAAGGCGGATCCCCGGGACCGCGATGCCCGCACCAAAAACGAACCCGACCCACAGGCGACGGCGCCGATCTCGCGCAGTCACGGATGCAAAGTCGGGCCGCTCTATATAACAGAGCATGCGAAACGAATGTCCCAATTCAACTCAGTGAAGGAGTAGAGCCATGAAACGACGAATGGTGTTTGGTGTTGCGCTGGCGGCGATGCTGTGGCAGGCGGCCGGCGTGCAGGCGGAATTGCCTCCGCTGATCCCGCGGGAAGTCCTCTTCGGCAACCCCGACAAGGTCAGCCCCAAGATCTCCCCCGACGGGCAGCGGCTGGCCTACATCGCCCCCGATCACGACGTGCTCAACGTCTGGGTGCGCACCGTGGGCAAGAACGACGATCGCGTCGTCACCCAGGACCGCGGGCGCGGCATCCGCTGGTTCTTCTGGGCCCAGAACAACGACCAGATTCTCTACGGCCAAGACAAGGGCGGCGACGAAAACTGGCGACTCTACAGCGTCAACCCCAAGACCAATAAGACGCGCGACCTGACCCCCTTCGACGACGTGCAGGCCCGCGTCATCGCCGTCGATCCCAAGTTCCCCAACGAAATCCTGGTGGCGCTGAACAACCGGGACCCTCAACTGCACGACGTGCATCGGCTCGATTTGCTGACCGGCAACCTGACCCTGGCTGCCAAGAACACCGAAGGATTCATCGGCTGGGACGCCGATCACAACTTCGAGATCCGCGCCGGCGTGAAAACCATGCCGGATGGGAGCAACGTCCTGATGGTCCGCGACACAGCCGACTCGGCTTGGCGGACGCTGACCAACTGGGGAATCGAAGACGCCATGACCAGCGGAACGGTCAGCTTCGCCAAGGCACTGAATCGCTCTGTTACGGGATCAATGAACGACATGATTTACCATGCGAAAATGTGGCTGATCGAGGAAGAATTGTCGCCCTTTGATGTTGGCTTCAAGCTCAACGAGATGCCTATGTCGGCGCTGGGTTATGCAAACCCACGGGAGGCGTTCAGGAAGCTGGCCGATGCCCGTGATGCGATTAAAGGCGGCAATGGGTAAGCTCCGGCGAGCGTCATCGCAAACACATTCTGAAACTTGTGCTTTAGCGGTGGACTGCCGTTTGTCGCTACATCGGTACTGTCGCACCAATTGTCGCCGACGAGAGCAGCGACCTGGGGACGAGCATCGGGCCGATTTTGGATATGATCTTTGGGGGATGATGATTGTTTGCCAGTGAACGAAGTCAGTTGGCAACGCTCATTTCAGCGTTTCCAACAGCAGGCATCAATTCTTTCAGCGCTGATGAAACAGGGCGAAGGCATGGAAGATTGAATATGGCCGCAAAGCAAGCAAGCAGTAAGTGGCGGCTCGTCCCTGATTGCATTTCCGCAGGATGGAACTTGGTCCGAATGCCGGGCAAGACTCATCGGTGTCCGCTACCACCGGCAGATGATCGGCTCTTGGAACTGGAGTCTGAACTTCGCCGTCATGTTACAGTCCTGGCCGACGAAATTGGCGAAAGAAATGTGCGCTATCATCCTCGTGAATTGGCTCAGACGGCTGAGTTCATCGCAGCCGAATTTACCGACGCTGGTTACACGGTCCAACGTCAAGAGTACGACGTGGATGGCACGACCTGTGTTAATCTGGAAGTTGAAATACCAGGCGCAACCATGCCGGATGAGATTGTGATAATCGGAGCGCACTACGACTCGGTGGAGAACTGCCCGGCAGCAAATGACAATGGTAGTGGAGTGGCGGCAGTGCTTAGCCTTGCCCGCACTTTCTCGGATTCCAAAAATGGCCGAACACTTCGTTTTGTGGCGTTCGTCAATGAGGAAGAACCGTATGCCCACACGGAACAAATGGGTTCTTGGGTATATGCCCGCCGCTGCCGGAAGCGGGGAGAAAAAGTGACGGCAATGCTGAGCCTGGAAACAATCGGCTTTTACAGCGACCAGCCGGGTAGTCAGAAATATCCACCGCCGCTCGGTTTACTTTATCCATCAACAGGAGATTTCATCGCCTTCGTAGGCAACACTCGCTACGGCCAATTGGTACGTCAAGTTGTGAGAGCATTTCGCCAGAACGAGCAGTTTCCATCCCAGGCTGGAGCGATGCCAAATGTGATGTCGGACATTGGTCGCTCTGACCATTGGCCCTTCTGGCAAGAGGGCTACCCCGCATTGATGGTCACCGACACTGCCCCCTTTCGTTATCCGTACTATCACACGCCGGAAGACACAGTGGATAAGATCGACTTTGAAAGGACGGCTCGTGTCGTCCGTGGCCTGGAAAGCGTCATTAGGGCGTTGGTCAAAATTGCATGAGTCAGCGTGGAGGAAGAAGCGCCATGCCCAACTACATCTGTGTGACTTGTGGTAGTCAACACGCCGAGAGCGACACGCCGCCTGAGCACGATGAACACGACGGGAACTGCTACCGAGAAAGTTCCTTTGTAGCTTGCGGCGCTCGGTCCTACACAATTGCCGAAACAGCCGCCAGAATACGGATCAGCCTGACTAACAACACGGAATAGCAAGATGCCCAAGAAGAAAACCAAAACCGGCAAGCAATCGAAATCAAAACCTGCGAAGCCGAAGAAGAAGGCCACCAAGTCAACGACCAAGAAGACGAAAGCCACCGCCACGAAGAAAGCGAAGGCGAAGACAAAGGAAAAGGCTTCGGCGTCGTCGGCGAAACCTACGAGCAAGGCCCCAGCGAAAGCGAAGATATCCAAACCGAAGGCAAAGAAGAAAACAAAACTGGCTTCGGCGAAACGAGCGACAGGCAAGATCGTGGCGAAACGATCTAGCCGAAAGGTGCAGAGCGCTGTGGAGCGGGAAGAAGCGATCAGGAATCTTGCGCACCAGAAGTGGGAGGAAGCCGGTCGGCCCATCAGCAATGGCGTTGAGTTTTGGCTCGCTGCTGAGAAAGACATCATGGGCCGGGCGAAGCCCTAGAGCCGTGTGCGGCTGCGGTAGCGACCACTCGTAAGTGCATGGCGTCAAACGGAACCAACTGTTTGTTGGTAATAGACAAGCTGCATCCAATTCTACCGCAGATTGCTATCACTCGGCTTCGTCCGTCTTCGTTAGGCACCATTCCCAAACGTCGCCATCTTCAGGGTGGTGAACGGTTCCAGTCAGCACGAATCCAAGTTTCCGCAGGATCGCAGTAGAAGCGCCTTCTTCTGGCAGAGTCTGGGCCACAACCGTGATGCCCAATTCCGTTTCTCGTGCCATTTGTACAAGTTGCCGAGCCATCTGTGTCGCAATCCCCCGGCCCTCATTGCCGGGAGTTGTACCGTATGCGATTTCGACTCGACCATTTTGCGGAGGCGACTTAAAGCCGCACATGCCAATCAACTGACCGTCTTGCTCGGCCAAGTATCCAATCCACGGTCGTCGAAAGCCGACCCGCTGATACAAACCGCCCGTTGCTTCGCAGGCCGAGCGTGTCATGTCGGTCAGCGCAACCTCTACTGCTGGGATTCCGTCTTTGCCAATTTCAATCAAATGAAGCGGCTTTATCACTCCAGTTCCTCACCCAGGGCATCGTAGCACGCCAGCAATTTCCGACCGATCCCTTCCGGCACACCAAGAACCGTTGAGTCTTCGACACCGGTGGAGATGGATATCAAAGCAGCGATCAGCTTCTCCTCGTCTTCGTCTGGCAACAGTTCATCGCCGAGATGCTGCTCATGGTAGGTGATCCAAGCGGCGGTGATGTTGCACCAAATGGCGACCTCACCGGCGGGATTCGCATCCCGCATGAACCCGATCTCGAACTGCTCCAATGAATTGCTGACGTAAGGGCCGATGACATCGTAGACCGCCCGAACATGTTCAAGCAGTTTTGGCGGCAACGATTCGTGGCGGATTGGGCCGGGATGCAATTCTCTGGGATCGACTCGTTCGGGGTCGGGTAATGTCATGTCTTGATCATACGCTCCTGTCGCCTGCTGCCATCTCGCACGCCGAAACAACCATGGCCGTCTTGCAGCCATACAACCGATCACGCTTTTGGTGCGTCATGCCACACAGTACCGCCCTTACTGTTCGTTGTCCGACTGGTGAAGGTAGACAGGGAGAACACACTGTTCTCTCACCAAACCCGCTGCCCTATGAAGTAATCAATCCGCCCCATACAATCGTCGCTTGTGGTGGAATGGCCTGAGCACGTTTGTTTCGGGCAACACCTCAGAGAAATCTTTTGAGGAAGTTGGACGAAATGGCTGAAGGTACGATTAAGAAACTGACGGACAAGGGCTTCGGATTTATCGACACTGGAGCGGACAAAGATTTGTTCTTCCACAATTCCAGCCTCGAAGGGGTGAGCTACGACGACCTCCAAGAAGGCGAACGAGTGTCGTTCACCGAAGCACGCGGACCGAAAGGCCCGTGTGCTGAAAATGTCAAGCTGGTCTGAACTCTGAAACAACTCAGAATCAAAGAAGCCGACGAGATTTCGTCGGCTTCTTGCGTATTGGCCAGTAGCCAGGCACGAATGACCTTTGACCTCCATATCGGCATCGACTATTCAGGTAACCCTCTGTATGGCGTGGCGACTCCAACGGCCTTATGATAGAGGGAGTTGGTCATACCGCTGAGCGATTCAAGAGGACAGTGAAATGGTAACAATACGCATGGCAGAGGCCGTTCTGATAGGCGCAGTTATCGTGGCCATCAACGCTACGGCGCCCAACGCGTTGGGAGACGTTGAGAGCGAGAACGTCAGGGTTTGGACCGACGCGAAAGGCCGACAGATTCGTGCAGCTCTGGTCGCGGTTGGCGCTGACTCGATCACGTTGAATAAGGAGGGAAAGGTCTACCTCGTGCAAATCGATCGACTAAGTGAGGCGGATCGGCAATACGTACGCGAATTCCATCTGAAGCACGATATCCTGTCGTATCTGTTATCGTCGAAGTACGCCGAGGACATTAAGAAGCCTCGATCGAGGGTTTACACGGTCTCGGACGAGAAAATGGCAGATGATCTCATTGCCGCTTTCAAAGGTCACAGGCCAGCGTTGGTTAAGGACATGGCGGATGCCCAGACCGATGTGGCTATCCTTGTTGG
>JADFIX010000262.1 GCA_022566435.1 Planctomycetota bacterium | reverse complement strand
ACCTTCCGTTTCATCGGTGTCGGCGCTGAGACTTTGATGGCCAACCTGTCCGCGTATCGGCTTGGGTCCTGCCGAACGGTGAGAATCTGATCCGCCGGCACATTCTCCAGATATTGCATACCGCCGTCCGGCCAGCGCACCTCGATCAATTTGACTATGGATTCATCTCCCAGGCCGAAATGAAGGCGGGGATCGCTCTGCCCGCAATATCCGTTTCCGCCGTCGCGCTCGCGAATCTGTGTGCCGCCGGGCGTCATGATGGTGACGCGGGTGTGCACCGCGTCGCGATTGACCCCCGTAGAAGAATCCACTTCGAGCACGATCGTGAGGAAATGCTGCGACGAGGACAAATTGTTGCGGTAGAGATGTGGTGCTGCGTTCTGATTGGCAACGAACAGATCGAGATCACCATCGTTATCGTAGTCGAAGGTGACGGCGCTGCGGCCATCGAGTTTGCTGTCGATTCCGAGTTCAGCCGCCCTCTGTGTAAAGGCGGGGAAGCCGTCGTTCCGCCAGAATCGAATCGACTCGTTGCCCGAGAAGGAACGATTTCCGATCGCCGGCCAGTTTCTTGCATCGGTCGGATCCTTGCCGGTCGTCGTCCACGAAGCAAGATCGTACCAGTAGTTGCCCTCCCCTGCGGTAATGAATCCGTTGACCGCGACGATGTCCAGATCGCCGTCATGGTCGTAGTCGAACAACTTGGCGCCCCAGCCCCAGCCGCCGTCATACGTCCCGGTCTCCAACGAAATATCGGTGAAGGACAAATGCCCATCGGCGCCCAGTCCGTTGTTGTACCACAGCATGTTCCCTTCCTGCAGGTACTCGGCGGTGGTGATGTTGGTGATGTAGATGTCCAGCCAGCCGTCGTTATTGATATCGCCGAAATCGACGTTCATCCCTTTCTTGGTGTCGAACCCGATCGCGGTCTCCGTCGCGTTGACCAGCGCGCCCTTGCCGTCGCTGAGAAAGATCTGATCCGGTCCGAAGTCATCGGCGCAGTACAGATCGGGCCACCCGTCGTTGTTGACATCCGCCGAGCCGAGAGCCAACGTCCAGCCGGGATCCTCCAAGTGTAAGGACGCGGCGACTTCCCGAAACGTGCCGTCGGGTTCCTGGCGATAAAGAAAATTCTCACCGCCGTTGCGGGCACGTTCGAAATCGTCGTGCATGATGCTGGTGTTTTCGAGGTGCCAGAGGTCGACTTCCTTGAAGTAGTTTCCGACGTAGATATCGAGTCGGCCGTCCAGATTGAAATCCCAGAAAATGACGGCGTTACCGTTTGCCCAGTCGGTTCCGGGCGAACCGTCCCGCTTCTTGAATACCCGCGAGGTCACATCGCTAAAGGTGCCGTCACCGTTGTTGTGAAACAGTGCATCGTTGCCCCACCGCAGAACGTACAGATCGATCCAGCCGTCGTTGTCATAGTCGCCCCAGATACAATCCATGCTGGTGCCTTGGTCGCCGTTGAGATCGGCGACGCCCGCCTGCTCGGCGACGTCGGTAAAAGTACCGTCGCCGTTGTTTCGATAAAGAAAGTTCGGGTAACCTTTTTTGGAGTCGGTCACGTAGAGATCGATCCAGCCGTCCCGGTTGAAGTCCCCCGCGGCCGCTGCGGCGCCGACGCTGCACACCCAAGACATGATGTTGTCCAGCTTGTGATCGAGAACGGGTTTGTGGTGGGTGTGCATGAATCCGGCTTCCCGGGCAACATCCGTAAAAGCCTTCAGCGGCTCGCCCGTCGCTGACGGCTCACGATCCGTCGGCGGTGGCTCGCTCTGCTTGCACCCGGTCGAACCAAGAATCAAGACGAGAATAAGAAAACGGCGGTCCACGATCTGCCGGAATGTGTGCTTGTTCAACATCGGGATACTCTCTCTACGAACGCCCCGCCTGGGCGTATAGAATCGGGTCTTCGATGCCCGCGGCCGCGAATCCCTGCTTCCGAAGCAGACAACTCTCACATCTTCCGCAGGACGTCCCGTCTGCCTCTGGATCATAGCAACTGTGCGTCAGTCCGAAGTCTACACCGAGCCGTCCCCCTTCACGCACAATATCCGCCTTCGACATAGAAATCAGGGGCGCATGAACGGTAAACGGCGAACCCTCGGCGCCCGCCTTGGTACCCAACCGAGCCAACGCCTCGAACGCCGAAATGAATTCCGGCCGACAATCCGGATACCCCGAAAAATCGACCGCGTTGACCCCCAGAAAAATGTCGCTCGCCCCGATGACTTCGGCGAAGGCCAGCGCGAAAGAGAGAAAAATCGTATTTCTGGCCGGCACGTAGGTCACCGGAATGCCGCTACCGACTGTGGCGATGTCATTCGACTTGGGCACGTCGACCTCGCCGGTCAACGCCGAGCCCCCGAAAACCCGAAGGTCTATCGTTTGGATCACATGCCGCTCGACGCCAAGGAATGCGGCCACACGGTGCGCCGCCTCAATTTCAATCGCGTGCCGCTGCCCGTATTGAAAAGTAAGTGCATAGAGGGCAAAGCCTCGCTCTTGGGCGATGCCCGCCGTCGTCGCGGAGTCGAGCCCGCCGGAGAGGAGTACCACCGCCTTGCGACCCTCATTCGACACGATAACGCACCTGCCAATAATCCCTACACCAAACGCCGACCGGCGGAGCCCGGCGAGTGAGAGGCCGGTAAACGGGAAATCCTTCAAACGTGAACCTTTGGCGCACGCCGTCTCCACCTTCTAATAGACGCGAGAGTACAAAATCTCTCTGCGACTCGAAACATGTTACATTTCCGAGCCAAATGAGGCCAACGCTTATCCACAATCTTCGCGCATCGAGCCGATGATCCGGTGGGACGGAGTGTCCCAAGTGTACGAATTGACCTATAATCCACAGGCGTTGCCGCCGAATCCGAAAATGACCGGGTAATGCTACGAATAGAACCGAAAGGCACCGAGGCCGATAATTTGCAACCCGCCGAGTCGACCGCCGTGAGCGAAACCGCGTCTTTTCGCGACTACCTAGACCTGTTGCGTCCGGTGCAGTGGGTCAAAAATGTCGTGGTCTTCGTCGGCCCCGCCGCAGGTTTGAAGCTTTTCTCGCCGGATGCGTTCGGAGACGCATTTCTGGCGTTTGTCGCGTTCTGCCTGGCGGCCAGCGCGACCTACTCGATCAACGACGCCATCGATCGCAAGGCCGACGCCCGCCACCCCACCAAGCGAAATCGACCCGTCGCTCGGGGCGCGATCCGACCGGCCACGGCCGTCGCGTGTGGGTTATCCCTACTGCTCGCCGCCATGGCGATTTCAACCGCCTTTTTGAACCGATCTGTCGCGGTTGTGGTCGGCCTCTACTTTTTGCTTACGTTGAGCTATTCACTTGCCCTGAAACGGGCGGTCATCATCGACGTGATCGTCATCGCTTCCGGCTTCGTTCTGCGAGCGTGGGCCGGTACCCTGGCGGTCGGGGTGGTGACGTCGGAGTGGCTGATCGCGTGCACGTTTACTCTCTGTTTGTTCATGGGGTTCGGCAAACGGCGATGCGAATTGGTCATGATGTCGGACGCGACGGAGGCGGGCCGACATCGCCGAACGCTGCTACAATACACGCCGGATTTATTGAACCATCTGATCACGGTATCCGCCGGCATCGCGGTCGTGCTGTTTCTGATCTACACGATGGACACCACGGGAAAACCGGCGCCCTTCCATAAGGAACACTTGTTCTACACCCTGCCCATCGTCGTCTACAGTGTGTTTCGGTTCGCCATGCTCACCGAACTCGGATGCTTCAGCGGGCCCACGGACATCGTACTGAAAGACAAGGCTTTCTTGGCGAGCGTCACAGTTTGGATTCTCGCCGCATTGATGATCGCCTATCAGGAGCGCATCTTCGGTCCCGACGGCTTTGAAGGCCTGGTCCGCAGTGCAGGAGTCAACTGACCGATGGAATCCTCAAAAGTCGCCGTCGTACGAACGTCACCGGAAACGGTGCTGGAAGACTATCACCGTTTGATGAATCTGGCCGGCTACCAGGAGATCGTCGACAAGTCCGTCGACACCGCCCTAAAGATCAACATCAGTTGGCATTTCTTCTATCCCGCCTCGTCCACGACGCCGTGGCAATTGGACGGCGTCATTCGTGCGATGAAGCGCGACGGATACGACAAAAACCTTATCCACGGCTGTCACAACCGTACGGTGGTGATCGACGCGTATCTCGGCGAGCGCGAAAACAAGCACGTCAATGTGGTCCAAGCGCACGACCTGCGAAACGTTCACCTCTACGAAGACGGGGTAGAGTGGGTCGACATCCGCGACGCGGTGGGCGACCTTTGCAGCGACTTTCTCTGCCTGAACGAGGTTTACCCAAAGGGATTCAGCATTCCCAAGAGGTTCATCGGCGAGAACATCATCCACCTACCGACGGTGAAGACGCACGTCTTCACCACCATGACCGGGGCCATGAAAAACGCGTTCGGCGGGCTGCTCAATGAACACCGCCACTGGACGCACCCGGTCATCCACGAAACACTCGTCGATCTTTTGATGATCCAAAAGAAAATCCACCCCGGCGTGTTCGCGGTCATGGACGGCACCTTTGCCGGCGACGGACCGGGACCCCGCTGCATGATCCCGCATGTCAAAAACGTTTTGCTGGCCTCGGCCGATCAGGTCGCCATCGACGCGGTCGCCGCCAAACTCATGGGTTTCGACCCGCTAACGGATGTTAAATTCATTCGCCTGGCCCACGAACGCGGACTCGGCTGCGGCGATCCACGGGAGATCGAGATTGTCGGTGACGAGGCGGTCGCCAAGGAAAACTGGCACTTCGTCGGGCCGTTCAAACACATGACCTTCGCCGCGAAAATGCAGCACCTGATCTACTGGGGTCCGCTGAAAAAGCCCGTCGAATGGTCGCTCAAGACCTGGCTGGCCCCCTGGGCCTACATCGCCAGCGTCATCTACCACGACTCGTTCTGGTACCCGATCAGGGGTCGGTCCCGCGTGCAGGAAGCCCTGAAGAGCAAGTGGGGGCGTTTGTTCAACAATTGGGAAACCGTCACGCCCACCGAGAAGGGCTTCGAAAACGTCGGTGACCAGCCCGCAGGCGTCGTGCGCGGCTTCCTGAGACTCTCCTGGCTCGCCCTCAAAATCCTAGGCACCTGCATCCTGGAAGCCCCCGAAATCGCCGTCCGAAAACGCAAGAAAGCCGACGTGCCGAGTAGCTAAGGACGATCAAGACACACAAGCCAAGAGTCGTCTTCGAATTGGTGAGTACTCGACCTGCGCAGAAAAGAGGCGGGGAACCGAATGAACGAGATCCCGCCTCTTGTTGATCTCACGCGTGCTTCTCAGCCACAGCCGACAGTCGGCACGCCATTCCTAGATTAGGGGAGCGTCCTACCCCGACTTCGAGGCCTTCTCCAGCTTTTCGAGGTTGATGGAGAAATGCTGCTTCTCGAGGGCTTCCGCGTAACTCCCGGGGCTTGCGCTGAACTTCTTTATGCATCCCCCGCAGCAGAAGTGGACCGTCTCACCAGTTGCCAGCTTTGTGGACGCGGTGGGATCGATCGCCCTTCCGGATACGGGACACTTTGTCTGGTACGTGTAGCTACCGGCCAATGCACCCTTGTATTTGGCTGGATCGGCCTTGTATTGACCCGAGCATTTCTCGCTACACGTGTAGACTTTCTCGCCGTCCTTTTCGACGAACGAGGTCGGATCGATGGACTCACTACATAGCGGACACGTGACCTGAACTCTGACCATTTTTGCGAGTGCTTCGCGCTGCGCGGCGACTTTCGTGGCGTATTTCTCGGGATTCGACTTGAGCTTCTTGAAGCAACCCTTGCAGCAAACGTAGATGGGCCCGTCATCCGTCGCGAAGCTCGTGGCGAAATTGATATCTTCGCCCATCACCGGGCACTTGAGAAAAGCACTGGCCTTGCCGGCATCGTCGCCCTCCCCAGCCTGTGCCGGAACCAAACCGAAGAAAAGCCCAAAGACCGCCAGTAAACACACAACCAAACCGAACTTCTTCATCGTCATCGTTTTCTCCCTTGTCGTCGTAAAGTGTATGTCGTTGAACCGCTCGCATGAGCGGGTCTCTGCCCCAATTGGATGCTGAATATACGCACAAAGCTTCACCCAGGCCCCAAAAAAAGGCAAGCCCCGAGCGTTCTGTTACGCCGCTGTGACGATCGACGCCGGCCTGGAGGCGCCGCCGTTTTCCTGCACTCGCATCACGCCCTCGCCGGCGGAGGCTGGTCGGCAAGCTCGTACGGGCGATACTCGGGGTACCACATCGAGTCCGCCA
>JADFIX010000261.1:3743-6292 GCA_022566435.1 Planctomycetota bacterium | reverse complement strand
CGACGGCGCCGCCGCTACAAACTGCTGCATCGCTGATTGGCTGGATCACGTGCGGATGCCTGATCAACCCTTTTTCATGTTCATCAATTACATGGAAGCGCATGTGTTGTACTGGCCGCCGCGGGAGTACCGCCGTGCGTTTATGGATGATCTTGCGGTCGAACGATCTTACGATTTACTTGCCGAACGCCGCGACCTACACACCGTTGTGACGAGAGAGCTGAACCTTCGCGGTCGCGATGTCCTCGAGAAGGGCGATCGGCAAATCCTGCGTGATTTGTATGATGCGTCCATCCGGTATCAGGATGATCGGCTCGCGGAATTGTACGACCTGTTGGCGCAACGGGGGCTGCTCGCCGACACTTTGTTTGTCGTCGTTTCGGACCATGGTGAATCGCTCGGCGAGCACGACCATTGGGATCACCAGTGGAGTGTGCACAACACACTGTTACACGTCCCGCTGCTTGTACGTTATCCTCCCTCCTTTGGCGCGCAGCGTGTCATGCGAACCGTGCTGACGTCGGACCTGTTCGCCACGGTTGCAGATCTATGTAGCCTACCGATCGATGCGGGAACTTACAAACGCTGGGTCAAGTTGGGGACTGACACTGTGCCGGAGCGTGATCGGTCGATCGTCTCGGAGTACCTTGCTCCGTATCATAGTGCGCTGCGCTGGGCTGAACGGAACGTACGTAACTTCGACGCCCCGCGATTCTCCCGATCATTCCGGTCTGTGATCGTAGGTAAGGAGAAGCTCATAGTTGGCTCGGACGAATCAGCAGCGTTTTTCGATCTTGTGGAAGACCCGTACGAGGTGAGGTCTCTCGCTGAAGAAAGACCGGGCAGTTGCAAAATGCTGGCGATTAGCCTTGCGGATTGGCTGGCACGTACCCCAGAGTACATTCCGTCGGCCGACGGGGAGGAGGAGCAGTTGGACAGTGATGATCGTGACGCAATCGAAGCGCTGCGATCACTCGGATATGTCGGACAGGATTAGCGGAATTTCGTGTTCAAAACGAGGGATTGGAGTCGAATATGCACGAGCGTCTGGGATTCGCGATGCGAGCCCGAGTTCTCATCCCTGGGAGCAGAGATCATGAGTGACGCCGGTTTGGTGAGTAGACCAGGGTGAGTGATTCCTCGGAGGTAAATCACGGGCTTACGGGGCGACCGAAACTCGGTGGCAGGGGTTCACCTAGAAATCTCCGCTCAACCAACAAATGCCTTCTGATCACGACACGACGCCGGCGCGTAGTTTTTCTTTTGGTATGGCTTGCTACCACGCTCTACGCGTACGAAGGCCTGTTATTCATCCGCCACTGCATGAATTTGAAGCCCGCACCGGAATTCCTGCTCGAGGATTATGGATACTACGCCGATGCGTACAATCGATGGTGCATGGGTGAGAATCCTTACGCCGATCAACGCATCGGTACGGCATTTCTTTATCCGCCCCAGGCGCTTTTCTTGGTTGCTTTGCTTGAATGGTGTCCATCACCTGAGACTCGCTTCGCACTCTTCGTCACAGTCTCTCTTGTTCTCGTGGCGGCGATGTTGTTAATGCTTAGCCAGCACACTGGTGTCAGCGTTTCGTCGGTCCCGTGGGTCGTGCCCATCGCGTTTGGTTTCGGTCCGCTGTTGTTTTCGACGTACATGGGACAAATCAACATCATTGTTGCATTTTTCATCTGCGTCGTGATCGTGCAAAGAAAGGATCATCCTTTCATTGCGGGGGTTGTACTGAGCGCAGCCATCGTAATCAAACTCACGCCCGTGTTCTTGCTGTTCCTTTTCGCGGATCGGTGGTGGAAGCGCAGTATGTCCGGCGTACTGGTGGGGATCGTTTGTTCAAGTCTCGCTACGGGATTCGTGTACGGCTGGACCGTCTGGCCTCGATACTTCGAAATCCTCAATGTCTTGACCGAGGCATTCCCGCTCGGAAGTGGGAAATACACGATGGTGAACGTGTTCTATCTGGGATTCACTTCGCTGGGATGGGACTTTAGCTCCGTCGCCCCCATGGTTCAGCGGGCTTACGTCGTCATCATGGTGTTGCTCTTCTCGCTGGCGACGAGACTCAACTGTCGGTCGAAGACGGGTGACCCGCTTGTGGCAGTGCTTGTATTTGGTATGACGATTCTGCCCAACATAGTCTGGTATCATCATTTCGTTCTGTTTCTTCCCGTGATAATCCTCCTGGCACTCCGGAGTCCCTTAACGCCGGGTCGGGCGTGGCGGATTGTTGTGCTACTGGCGATTGTCCAATGTCTGCCGCTTCTCGTACCCATGAACTATGGAGCATTGGTTCTACAGGGTACCGTCCTACTGATCATTGGAATGTCCGTTGGGGAAATGTGGTTTCGTGATCCCTCAAGTCGGGCGTCTCAAACCACGACGTCCGCACGATCCAGTTGTGAATAACGGGTACCGACGGCGGAAATAGTCGGCTTCGTCGTTCTGTCGGTAATGTGGGCGACTAGACGATCTGACAGTGATACTGACGCACGCGATGCATTCGTCCGCGTCGAGTTTTGGAGGTTTTGTGGGAC
>JADFIX010000261.1:0-3733 GCA_022566435.1 Planctomycetota bacterium | reverse complement strand
AGTCGTACGCCAGGACGTACATGATGAGAGCCGGGATCGTTTGCTAGGGGCGGCGCGCTCGTTATCCAAGCTTCCAGCGGCGGGGGGGGCGGATATTGTTAATGGCTCCGGCCATCTCCTTGCGTGCTGCCAGCACTGGAAGGAGTTCAACCCCCAAAACGGCAATTGTGCCGATTCTGCGATTCCTGTCGCGTATGGGGGGCACATGGTTGGTTATGCTCGCCCATCATCGTCACGATCCGAGACAGAGCGGGACGCACGGTCGGTAGTCACGGTCCTGCAGAACTTCGCGATGAGCGGCAAACCTGATGGACTTGCGGATATTGACGGCCCTTTTCTTCTGGCAAAGGCTGATCCTAGCACCTCCAAGGCAGCCTTGGCTCGCGATAAGTTCGGCATTCGACAGCTGTTTTGCCGTCTTGAGCCTACAAGACTATGGTTTGCCGATGATATCAAATTCATTTTGGCCGTGGCGCCAAGTCCGGGCCTTCGAACACTAGCGCTGCTTGAGTGGATGCACTACGGGGTTCCGCTCGAACCTGATACGTTCTTTGATGGAATCTTCTTGGTTCGCGCTGGCCACAGACTCACGTATGACTGGTCCCTCGGCGAGGTGAAACAGGAATGCTATTTCGAACCCGGCCAGTATCTATCACCTTCCATGGCGCGCGAACTTGCATCGCGCTCAACCCGCACGCTTGAAGGGAGACTCGATGACTGCTTGAACAGTGCAGTGGCGCTGGCCACCAGCGCCGAGTCGAACGTTAGCATCCTAGTCAGCGGTGGCGTTGATAGCAGTTTGCTTGCGGCCATGGCCAGCCGAAACACGGACGTTACGGCGGTCACGGTTGATGTACAGGGTCCCGGCGCCGAGTCCGAACTCGAGTACGCCAAGGCAGTTGTGGCGCATCTCAAGGTGGAGCACTCCATATGCCGGTTTGGCCCCAGTGAATTCCGTGAGACCATCTGCGATACAGTGTATGCCCTCGGCACACCTATTATAGTTGAGAATGCCGTCGCTTTGCACTACGCGGCCAAGGCGGGGTACATACCGCCGAATCAACTAATACTAGATGGAGAGGGAGGCGATGCGCTGTTTTGCGGATCACCGAATCTTTTTAGGTACAGCCTGTTCACACTGGTCCTTTCGTCTCTCACAGGTATTTCCACAGTCCGTGTCCGAAAAGCGCTTGAGAGATTTCGGCGCGCGCTACAGCGCCTTGGTTTATCCACACGAGCGACGACGGATGGCTGGGGGCTCGACGTGCTCTTGGGCGCACGTCGGCTTACCATGCAGGCGAGGCTAAACGAACTGCTTGGTTCGTTCGCACACATTCCTGACTTGGCACGCCGTGAGATCGCGGCGCTGTCATTGGTGGAGTTTTACGAGTATCTCGTCCCACTCATGTTGCGAATCGAGCGCATGGCCTACGAAGCAGACTCCTACGCTGTCTTACCTTTCTTGGACAAGGCCGTGTTTCAACTATCCATCAACTTGCCAATCGACGCGAAAATCCGCTGGAGTTGGACGCACCGCAAACCAGTAACCAAATGGTTGCTGAAACGGTTGGCGAGCCGATACATCCCGCGAGCAATAGTCTACCGCCCCAAGGGCGGCTTTCACATGCCCGGAGGAAATTGGATTGGCGATCTCCCACGGGCGTGGCTCAGGGACAGCTGGGTCTGTGATGTCTTTGGAGTGTCGAACGCCGCAGTCGGTGAGTGGATTGCTCAAAACGCGCATTCACGTTCTCGTATGTTCCTCACTACCCTTGAGATATGGGGGCGGCTATTTGCCAGACAGACGCCGCTAGACAGCGTTCGAGCCGAGTGGCTCGAGGGCTGACGAACGCTGCGGAACCAGCAAACATGTACTTCAATGCGAGGAAAGCCGGAAGTTCAGCTACACGTGTTCGCCGTCCTCATGTATGTGCGTGGTTTCACGCGCGGAGAAAGTCTTAAGAAGACCCATCTGGGCACGACCAAGCCCGCGGGCGCAGTCGGTTGCGCGTGGGCCGACAGCGGTGGTGTGGAAACGCCCAGGCGCACCACTTGGTGTCACTGTATCAGTCCATCCTGGACCGCAACCTGCGATTCGGCGTTCCGCCGCCGTTCGTTCAGCGTGACTGACTAGGTGAATGAACGAAGGCTGCCGATTCATCGGAGGAGAGTTTGAAGCTGCGCGGAGACGAACCTGGATCGTGGTCCCAGAGGCGTCAGGGAAACTCGGGAATCGACAGTTCTGGTGCCTTGACGAGCTTGCCAGAATTGCCGAGCTGAAGATCAACGTCGGTCGCGACGATTTACATGTCCAGACGCGGTAGCTCCTTGCGACGCCCTCCCCCTCGCAACTCCTACTAGAAAGTTGTTCCGTCCATACGCGATACTCACAAGTGCAGGACCGTCCACGCTCTGGTGAACACGTCGGTTTCCAGTTTCTTACCGAAAAAGCCGCTCCGGCGCCCTACGGCGGCGAACCTGGAATCGACGAGCCATTAACTGTGTTGTCCCAGAGATACACTTCCTCGGAGCTTGGTGCCCAGTTTGTGTACCACAGTTCGCCGGTGTTGCTTATAACGTTGTCGTAAAACCAAAGACCCTTGGGTCCATCGAATCCGGAATCATCCGGTATCTTGTTTCCCCCACCAATTTCAAATGCCCTACCCCCTTGAAAGTCATTGCCACGGATGACGGTATCGCGAAAGTCACTATTCAGCAAGATAAGAACCGAGGCATTTCTTATCGTGTTACGTTCGAAGAGAAGATTCTCGAAGTGTTGTGCCGGGTCCCAGCTACCGCTGCTGATTCCCATATGCACAGCTAACCAAGCACCACCGCCATCGAAAACGTTGTCGGATGCGACCGTGTTCCAAGAGGTCTCGTGATTGGATCCGAACCTAATATTGAGGCCTCTCAAAGGATCAGACAGCGTGTTTCCTTGGATAACAGCGCCGACCATGTGGGAACCATACACATTGTGGGACCCGCAGGGGCCAAGCTGGTTATTAAGCAGCACGAGACGCGACCCGTTAAAGTACAGATTGTCCAGCCTGGCGTCGGTAAGCGTGGAGTCCACAACAAAAAGTCCATTGGCATATCCGGTACAATCGCCGTATTTCTCGATCGTGACGCGGAGGAGCAGAAAGTTGGCGGCATTCCACAGACTAAAGCCGTAGGCGCGATTTCCGCCCGGCGTAGATTCCAGGTTGAAGTGCAAGTCCACGACGGAGCTGCCGGTACCACCGAATACCCGAATCGGGGCCTCGGAACCACCGGAACCCGTGCCGCTATACTGGATTATCGGAAGGTCGCCGGTCCCGTAGGCGGCGATCATCGCATTACTACCGAGGCCCACACGGGATGTGTACGGGAAGGTGTCGCCGCGCCGGAAAAGCACGCGGGCGCCGGCACTGGCGCCGCTGAAGCCCTTGTTGTATGTCTTCCACGCCGTGTTTGCCGTCGGGCTGGTGCCGATGTTGCTGTCGTTTCCGTCCGCACGAACGTAATACGTGGTGCCGGTGAACGGATTCACGGTAATTTGTTGGGTGGATTGTGCCTCCGCCCCGCTTCGATCGCGAATCGTAAGTCTAACGGTATACACGCCGCCGGCGCCGCTCGGTTCGCCGTTGGGTCCACTCGGCCCGGGCGGTTCGAACACGTGTGCCGCTGCGAATCCCGTCGAGGTCTTCTCGATGATCTTCTCGTAGAAGTCCGCGGTGCAGGAGATGATCTG
>JADFIX010000260.1 GCA_022566435.1 Planctomycetota bacterium | reverse complement strand
TGCGTTTCCGCATCAGTTCGATCACCAACCCGCGGGTAATCCCTTCCAAAATGCCTTCGCTCGTCGGCGGCGTAAAGACCGCGCCGTCGCGCACGATGAAAATGTTGTCTCCCGTACACTCACTGATGTGCCCGTCGATCGTGAGCAAGATGGCTTCGTCGGCCCCCGCGTCCTTGGCTTCGGCCTTGGCCATAATATTGTTCAAATAGTTGAGAGACTTCACCCTGGGACTGGTCGTATTCGGGTGGTTACGTGCCAGGCTCGAGAAAATGCAGTGCAGGCCTCGGGCGTACACCTCGGGCGGGTAGAGCTGGATTTTGTCGGCGATGACCACAACTTTCGGATTGGCGGTATGCCCTATCGACAGACCGAGCAGCCCGACGCCTCGCGTTACGAGAAGGCGGATGTACCCGCCGCCTTCGATACCGTTTGCTTTCATCGCCTCATGCATGGCCCGACTGATCTGATCGGGCGTCATGGGGATATCGAGACGGATCGCCCTGGCGGAGTGAAACAGGCGTTTGAGGTGCGCCTGTTCCTTGAAGATTCTGCCGTTGTATATGCGAATCCCCTCGAACACGCCGTCGCCGTACAGCAGTCCATGGTCAAACACACTGATCTTTGCTTCGGAAACCGGTACGAGTTCATGCCCAAGCCAGATCTTGAGATTAGGATTGGGGGCGTATGGGTTATTGGACATGGATTTGACTTCGCTTACCGCCATACTCATGGAGCCACCTCCTTTGCAGCAAAATGAGTCGAAGGCCTCGATTCGCGATACTCGCGCAGCGCGCCGTCTTCTAACAAGAGTCGGCGATGGGCATGCGATGCCAATTGTAAGTCGTGCGTCACCATCACAATGGTCTGTCCTTCATCACTGAAAGAAACCAGTAGACGCAGGATTTCCTCGCCGATCTTCGAATCCAGGTTACCCGTTGGCTCGTCGGCAAGCAAGATGGCCGGGCGATTTACCAAGGCCCGCGCGATCGCCACCCGCTGCCGCTCGCCCCCGGACAGCTCTTTCGGGCGATGCAATACGCGATCCGCCAGCCCGACCCGCTCCAACAGCGCCTGGGCGTCGCGTCGCGCCTTGCGACGGGTGGTGATCCAAGAAATGACGGATTGTGAAATCATCCGCGGCATCATCACGTTTTCAAGGACTGTGAATTCCGGCAGTAAGTGATAAAACTGAAATACGAATCCGATCTTCTGATTTCGGTAGTGATTCCGGCGTGCCGCCGGCAACAGCGTGACGCTTTCACCGTCGAATTCGACCGTTCCCCGATCGGGCGTGTCGAGCGCGCCGAGGATATGCAACAGCGTACTCTTGCCCGAGCCGCTGGCGCCCAAGATCACCAGGAACTCACCCTTCTCCGCCGACACCGACGCATTGCGCAAGACCGGCACCTCGGTGCGCCCCATGGCGTACGTCTTGAATATATTGCGTGCGCGCAGCAGCATCGCCGTTACTCGTATCGCAGCGCCTGCACGGGCCAAACCCGCCCCGCCAACGCCGCCGGAATGAATGAACCTATCACCGAAGCCACCACGGCAATGGATGCCACCCAAATTGCATCGGCCGTTTTGACGACTTCGGGAATCTTGTCAAACGAATACACTTCCGGACTCCACACCCGAAGCTGAGGATTCAGGCTTGCCAAAAAATCCTGGATGCCGTTGATGTTCCAAACGAACAGGCTGCCGACGAGCGTGCCGAGTACCGATCCCGAAATGCCCACGACCAACGCGTAGCTGATGAAGATGGACGCCACGCCGCCCGAGGACGCCCCGAGTGCCTTGAGGGTGCCGATATCCCGCGTTTTCTTCTCGACGATCATGTAGAAAATACAGCCCAGAAGAACGATCGCCACAATGCTGATCAAGGCGAAGAGAAACGTCACCAGCACTTTCTCCTTCTCGACCGCGTTGATAAAGGGCCGTTGAAGGTCTTCCCAGGTGTGGACCTTGACAAAGCTTAACGATTGCGCGTCAGCGGCGCTCAGGTTCCGGTCGATCTCGAGGATAAATTCGTTCCACGCATCGGTGATCCCGGCCTTGGATTCGTAAAGTCCGACCCCAGGCTGCAAACTGATGAGCAGTTGATTCGTGCGCGCCGCGGTTGTGCCGCCGTCCACTCTCGGTTGCGGGTCCATGCCCAACTTGTGTTGGACCATGTCGAAATCGACGTAGATGCACAAATCGTCGATTTCGAAAATGCCGGTGTGCGAATCGTCGACGTACCGAAGCGGTAGTTTCACCGGTGGTTCGCCGGTGGGGCTGCCCGTTTGACTCAGTGGCATCAACGTCAAACTGATGTTGGCCCCACGTGCCAGATATCGATCGAATCGGCCGCCGGAGAGGCGATCAAAGAGAAGGTCTGATCCGATGATCACACCGTACCGTTCGGGACCCTCATACCGCGGGCTCTCGAAGTGCATGGAAAAGACTCGACTGCCACCCGACGTGACGGCGAGTTCCTTGGGGAATGGCGCAGTCTCGAAGGGGCGCGCGTCGTATTCGTCGATCGCCGCAAGGTCGCTCTGTTTCTTTCTCCAGACTGCCGAAGCTTGTTCATGGTCGGGCGGCAGCGCCAGCCTGTTGGTCTCGTTAAAGCCGGCCAGCGGCATCCCCTGTGCCCCGAGTTTGGTGGTGCCGGGATAAAAACCTTCGTAGTGCAGCCCGTTCCCGAACTCGTTTACTTGAATGTAGTCCGAAAGACGAATGCCGAGTACCCGACACGGACGTGTATACGCCGTCGCGCGGACGCGTACGATGCCGTACGAGTAAATGGCGGGCGTGGTCGTCTTGATGACATTAGGAAGATGTTTGTTCAGATACGCCTCGAACTGCTGATAGTACGGAAACCCCTGAATGGAACCGCTCTCCACCACGATCTCACTGTGCAGCCCGCGAGAACGCTCCCGTAGCGTGTCGAGAAACCCGCCCATCACGCTCAACACAACGAGCACCATGGCAACGCACAGCGTCACGCTGGCCACGCCGAACAGTGCGATCAGCTTGGTGTGCAGGTAGCGCCAGGCGAAGAACCATTTGTACACGGGTCAATCCCCCCCGGCCGCGATCGGCCGCTGAAGCGGAAAGAGAATTACATCGCGAATGCTGGGGCTGTCGGTCAGCAGCATCACCAGCCGGTCAATGCCCACGCCCAGACCGCCGGCCGGCGGCATGCCGTATTCCAGCGCGGTCACGAAGTCATCGTCCATGACGGCCATCGTCTCATCACCCTCGCCTTCCACCGACCGGCCCAGGTTTTCCGCCTGTACCGCCGGATCGTTCAGCTCGGTGTAAGCATTGCCGAGTTCCATTCCCACCACGAAAGCTTCGAATCGCAGGGCAATGGATGGATCCTCGGGATGACGACGGGTCAGCGGACAGATGGCCGCCGGGTAATCCAGAACGAACGTCGGACGACGGAGGTGCCGCTCCACGCCGGCCTCGAACAGGTCGTTGATCAGAACGGCATCGTCCTTGCCCGCCTGTTCGATTTTCAATTCCGACGCCTTGGCACGCACGCTCGCCATATCGTCCATGGACACGCCCAAGTGCTCGCTCAGGAGATCGGCATACTTGATCCGTGGCCATGGCGGCGTGAAGTCCAAAACTTCACCGTTGAATACACTAGTGAGTCGGCCCTTCTCGATTCCGTCCTGAGCCTCCCGATAGGCGGTGAGATGCTCTTTTTCGGCGTAGGAAACGGCCTCGTCCTTGCGCTCGTCGGCGTTCAATCGCGTCACTTCCGCCTCGATGGCCGCGAGCCGCTCGGGCACGGCCTGTCGTGCGGATACATCGAATGCCGCGAAGACCATTTGCTCCACGCGGTGCATCATGACGTTGTAGTCCGCGTAGGCTTCGTAGAGTTCGATCATGGTGAACTCGGGATTGTGCTTGGCGCTGATCCCCTCATTTCGGAAATTACGGGCGATTTCGAATACCCGTTCCAGTCCACCGACCAGCAGACGCTTCAAGTAGAGTTCTGGGCTGATGCGCAGAAAAAGATCGAGATCGAGCGTGTTGTGGTGTGTGGTGAACGGTCTCGCCGCCGCGCCGCCGTAAATCGGCTGAAGCACGGGCGTTTCCACCTCGATGTACCCGTCACGAACGAGGCAGTCTCGTATCGCCTGGATAATCGCGCTACGGCGTTTGAAGACCTCGCGCACTTCCGGGTTGGCGAACAGGTCGACGTATCGCCGGCGGTATCGCAGATCGACATCGGTCAGACCGTGCCACTTTTCCGGCGGGGCGATCAGCGACTTACTTAGCAGCGTGATGCGATCGGCCCAGAGGGTCAGCTCGCCGGTCTTGGTCTTTCCGATGATGCCATCCGCGCCGAGGATATCACCGAGATCCAGCTTTTTGACGACCGCCCAGTTCTGATCGCCCAGTTCGGCCTTGCTCAGCCCGAGCTGGAGGACGCCGCTCTGATCGCGAATCGTCAAGAACGCCAGCTTCCCCATGACACGGAGGAGCATGATCCGCCCGGCGACGCGGGCTGTGATATCGCTACGGTCGCCCGGACCGAGCCCCAGCGGTTCCGCCTGCCTGCGAACGTCGGTGAGCGCGGTCACATTGGGGAATCGTCCGCCGTAGGGATCGATTCCCAACTCGATGAGGGCATCGCGCTTGCGTATTCGTTGTGCTTTGAGCTGGTTTTCTTCAGCCATGGGCCGCTGTTTCTCGCATCCTGGTTTCCGTGTTCGCCTCGGCGCCGCGCCACCGCCGGTCTTGAGCCGCATCCGGGGAACCCTACCAGACCCCCGGGCAATCGGGGTCGGAGAATCCGGTGGATTCGGCGCAGTTTTCCCGGTCCGATCGTATCAGGGGTCGCGATGAACGGCAATTGCGGGAAGTTGTATGACGAACGACCGAACGCGACTCGCGAGTATGGCGCCGTGGGCGTCGCATCGGCGGTATCGTTGCACGTCGCCCTTCACGCTCCATCCGTGCGCCCTGCTCGGTTGCACAGATTGGTCGCGTTCCCTACCGCGAGCGAGGAATACAACCGTGCTTTGCGAAGAGTCTCGCCGGATTTGCGTGTCAAATCCAGGCTAATCCGAACCAAAGGAACACGCCAATTCACTGTAACATAAACATGCCAGAAGTGTGGCCTTTGCGAAAGAGGAAAGATGTTTACAGCACAGGTCCGGGACGCACCTCTGCGGCTAATCTGACCGCTCCCCGCGAACGAGTGGGCCCAAATCTTCGTGACGGAAGCAGACCAGAATCCAGACGCCTATCGGGACAAGGTAGGAGACCATCTGACCGGTCGAGGCCCACCCGATGCCGGATCGTAGACTTCGACTCCAGAAACCGTCCCCGGCCAGAAGAGGACTAGGGTTATGCATACTCAGGTTGTAGACGACAATTATTGTCATTCTAAGGCCCACAAGAACGTGGAGTAACAAGAGGCCCCAGATCAACGAATGGACCCGGCGTTTGCGAGAGATCGGTGACGCAAGAATGAGCCCGCAAAGAATCGCCGTTGAGAAAAACGCGACGTGCCAGCTACTCAGTGTCGTCCACACCTCCTTGCGGGAGCCTCGTTTGCCAACCATCGCACCATCCTCAGACGCGCCAGCGGCGCCGGTAATCCTGACACTTCCGGTTGCAGTACATTTCACGGCCGTAACCTTGTCTTCGTCAATCCCCCAAACGGGGTTCGCAAGGCTGAGCCCGAAGAAACCGAACGCGGCAATCAACATACATCTGTACGACAAGTTACGAGTCATCTTGCATTTTCTCCCTCTTGCTGTGCATCGCGCAGCCGCGCGGGCTTTGCCCGCCACCGCTCCATGCGGCGAGCTCGCAGAAGGTATAACCGCTCACAGCCTATCGCGCCAGTTTACCTATCTTTCCTATTTATCCGCGCTGGCCCTGCGCCCAGCCTAACCCGTTGTTCGTCGGTCAACATTACCTTTGGAGCCACTCGCATCGATACCATCCTCCTTCCAAAGAATGATACCGACAAGCAGGATATAAGTTGCACTAATTATGAGAAACTACACTAGTCAGCGCGTGGGCGACGGACCACGGTTTGTCGCTCGGCCAAGTGGCCACGGAAGAGAAATCCAACGAAATCACGGCCATTCCAGAGTTAATTGAGCGGATCGACGTGAAAGGTGCGATCGTCACGATTGACGCGATGGGCTGCCAGAAGGAAATTGCCAAGAAAATCACGAGTGCCAAGGCTGATTATGTTCTGGCGGTCAAGGACAATCAGCCGAAGTTGCACCAAGCGATCAAGGAAATCTTCAGCGATGAGCGTCAAGACGCTCTTCTGAAGATGCCGA
>JADFIX010000259.1 GCA_022566435.1 Planctomycetota bacterium | reverse complement strand
AATGGGAATGACGTGTATGCCAACGGAACGGGCGACGGACCAACAGGTGATACATGAGGGCATCGACGCCGCAGCGGGTGACTCGCCGCCGTCTCGCTCGATCGAGAAGACCCGCGGGGAAACCTACGTGGTCATCCCCGCTTATCACGAGGCCAAGTGCATCGCGCAGGTCGCGCGCGAAGTCCGGGCCGAGTTTCCCAATGTCGTCGTCGTCGACGACGGGTCCGGTGACGAAACGTACCGGGAAGCAACGCGCGCGGCCACGTTCACCCTGCGGCACGTCGTGAACCGTGGGCAAGGCGCGGCCCTTCAGACCGGCATCGCCTTCGCGCTGCAGCATGGCGCACGATACGTGGTCACCTTCGATGCGGACGGTCAGCACGATCCCGACGACATTGCCGCCTTGCTCGCGCCGATTACCGCAGGAGAATGCGATGTGACCCTCGGATCGCGCTTTCTGGGGCAAAAGACGCTCACCATGCCGTTTTCTCGGCAGCTTCTCCTGCGACTGGCTGTCATCTTCACCCGCGTCGTCAGTGGCATGCGATTGACGGACACCCACAATGGGCTGCGGGCGTTTTCCCGCCGGGCCGCGGAGGCGATGGATATCACGCTCGACGGCATGGCACACGCCAGCGAACTCTTGGATCAGATCAAGCGGGCGGGGCTCGCCTATCGCGAAGTGCCGGTTCGCATTCGTTATTCGGACTATTCGTTGGCGAAAGGGCAGACCCTCGGCGGCGCCTTTCGCATTCTCGTCCACTACCTGTTCGGGAGACTCTCGAAATGACCCTCTTTCAGGTCGCCGCGCTGATCGTCGTCGCTGTGATGTGTGTCGCGACGTTGACCGCATTTTTTCGTAGCGGATTCGCCCGCCGAGACGCGCTCGCGTGGTCGCTGGTTTGGGTAGCGGCAGGTGTGGCCATTGCCTGGCCGGAGTTGACGACGTGGACGGCTCACAAGCTGGGTATCAGGCGTGGCGCGGACCTGGTCCTTTACTGCGCCGTGGTGGTGATGATGGTGGGGTTCTTGATGGTGTATTCGCGGCTTCGGCAGGTCCGGCGCGATCTTACGCTTGTTGTCAGGCATCTGGCATTATTGGAAGCGGACGCTGCGTCCGATACGTCGTCGTCGCCCGTCGAATAAATGTTTCGGGCGAAGATTCAACCGTCATTCTGTTTCAGCCTGTCGAAAAGTAGAGTCGGACCCATAAGACTCTCGCAACGGGCTGCGACGCAGGACTTATAAGAGTGCCATACCGTGGCGTTGTCCGGCCAAGCGTTATCAGCCGGTTCCTTTTCTGCCGGACAAACTTGATTTTAGCCGAATGCGACACAAGGATCGTATGAGGCATCAGTAATGGCGTGTCCCACCACGCGTTCGCTGGAGCCCGCGGGGGAGGGGTGAGGATCCGAATGTGGCAATACCAAGGCATATTGCGGAATCCGTCTAGACCACGTCCCATTGGGGGGACACTCGCCCGTCACAAGATCAGACGAACGCTGTATCAAACGGATCGACCCATGTTGGTCCGGGTCAACGGCCTACAGGAGCCTCGCTGATCGGTGCCATCGCGCCCATCGGCGGATGGTACGGCGATGAGGGATGCCTTATGCGAAGTCCGGAAGGGACGTCGGCGTAGCATCCGTATACCCCGCAAAGAGAGGGGAAGGGAGTGAGGCCATAGTGCATGCAATGAAAAAGATTGTTCCATCGAGGAAAACACGCCATCAAGTGACTTGCCTGATGCTTGTGATGGGCCTGATGACGCCGGGCATCGGCATGATGGGATGCGATTCCAGTGCCGGATTCCTGGGCCTGCAAGACTATCAAAGAGACCTGCTCTTTGGTGTCGGAGCGCTGGCAATCGCCTTGCTCGCGGAAGGCCAGCCGGGGCCGGCCGGACCAGCCGGACCGGCAGGACCACCCGGGCCTGCGGCGGAAGCCCCGGTGGGGGGACCCGTCCCTAGCGACGCTGGGCCTTCGGCCGGTGTCGCCATCAGTTGCTGGGACCTCAACGGCAACGGCGTGAATGATCCGGACGAGGACGTCAACGGCGATGGTCAGTTCGATGCCCTGGATTGCCAGGGTGCCGAGGGTGCTGACGGCGCCAACGGCGCGGATGGCACCGATGGGCAAGATGGTGCGAACGGCACCGACGGGCAGAATGGCGCTACCGGCCCAAGCGGTTCCAGCGGTGGACCGGGAACGCCGGGTGCGGACGGCTTGCACTGCTGGGATCTCAACGGCGACGGGATCGGCAACTGCCTTTCCGACGCTTGCGAGCCGGACGAAGAAACATTCGTACGGGCCGGTGAACTGGGAATCGAAAACGAAGATACGAACGAAGATGGTATGGTCGACATGCTCGATTGCCAGGGAGCGGACGGTGAGCCGGGTCAAGATGGTGCTGATGGCGCCGACGGCGCGCCGGGTGCAGATGGTGCCGACGGAGCCGATGGTGCGCCGGGTGCCGATGGTGCGGACAGTGCCGACGGCGCGCCGGGTGCAGATGGTGCAGACGGAGCCGACGGGGCTGATGGCTTGAATTGCTGGGACCTCAACGGCGACGGCGAGCGCGGCGAAAACGAGGACACCAATGGCGACGGTTTTGTCGACGAGCTCGATTGTCAGGGCGCTAATGGCGCCGACGGTGCCGATGGGGCGCCGGGTGCAGACGGCGCTGATGGCGCAGACGGTGCCGACGGAGCGCCGGGTGCCGATGGTGCTGATGGCACAGACGGTGCCGACGGAGCGCCGGGTGCAGATGGCGCAGATGGCGCAGACGGTGCGCCGGGTGTCGATGGCGCGGACGGTGCCGACGGGGCGCCGGGTGCAGATGGCGCTGATGGCGCGGACGGTGCCGACGGGGCGCCGGGTGCAGATGGCGCAGATGGCGCTGATGGCGCGGACGGTGCTGACGGTGCGCCGGGTTCAGATGGTGCTGACGGTGCCGACGGGTCGCCGGGTGCCGATGGCGCGGACGGTGCAGCTGGCGCCGACGGCCAAGACGGTGCCGACGGCGCGCCTGGACCGGCGGGATCCAGTCTGTTCGACATCTGGATTGATGAATTCGTGACCGTCGAAAACGGTACTTATGCGACCATTCCGCTCGCGGCGGATGAACTTCCGGTTGTCGATATCGTGGAGCCCTCCATGGGCGTTTGTGGAGGCGACGGTGTTGGTGTGATCGCGTACCGAACGTCGGTACCCCATCTATATGACGCGGGGAACCCGATCACCATGAGGATGTTTATCTGGCGGACGGGTCTCCAAGACGACCACTGCTTCGTTTTCCGTCTCGATGCTCTCCGGGCCAGCCACGGTACCGGAATCAATTGGTACGGTACGCCGCGTTACATCACTCTGGATGACCCGATCGATCCGGATCCGAACGGTACGTTGATGGTCGTCGATCTGCCGTTGAACAACGACAGCAACGATCCGGCCGACGGACTTTGTTTACCGAACGACTTGCAGTCCGGCGATTTCCTGGCCTTCGAGATGACTAGCATCGGCGGGTTCGGCGACGGCGGATGCTACACGATCGCGGGTGTGGAGTTCTACGAATCCCTGCCGACCGACGACGTCGGCGTCGTGCACGCCACGGTCGCCAAATCGCTGGAGAGCGTGCTGTGCGAGCCGTTCGATGATTGCAACGAGAACGGAATTCCGGATGAGGACGAGATAGTCGGCGAGCTGAATGACGGTAGTGTCATCATCTGCCACTTTCCGGCGGGCAATCCGCTGAATCCGCAGACCCTCGCGGTCGGGCCATCGGCCCTTTCCATGCACCTGGCACACGGCGATCACATCGGTCGTTGCGATGACGACCGATGCGAACCGGAGGATGACGGCGGCTAGGGCGATGGCAACGGGCCCCCCGGGGGGCCAAACTAACGGAAATCGCTCCTAGGGCACCATGAACCTTGAAGTTACGGGTTGGATTGCCTCGATCCGAGCCGCGCCCGTAAGGAAGCGGGCTAGATTCGAAGTCGCAGAAAGAGGTGTGAGGGTGCACTAGTGCGTAGCGACGGTAACACGAACGAAAGTACAATAGTGTCCCGGAGGTGGTCGAAACCCGCCTCCGGGACTTTTGATTACCAGGCATGTGATGGGTGCTACGGGCTGGGTGCCATGCCTTCCGCGCAGCGGAGGCATGCGAGGCACGAATCGTGTCCGCGCCCGAACATGGTTCCGCTCCGCGGAAACCAAGGCGCTCCCCACTTGATCTGCGTGCCGTGACCGGGTCACTCGCTCGGCCGGTTGCGGAGGGCCTCTTCGAGCTGATTGGCCGCTTCGTCGCCCGCGATTTCGCGGGCGAGTGGGATGGGATCGACGCCGACGGTTTTGAGGTTCTTAGCGAACTGGATCGTGTTTAGTGCCCGCGGACCCGCCGAGGAGAGAATCACTCCAAACGCCTCGGACACACGAGATGTCGCGCCTTCGACGTCGCCCATGGCTAAAAGCACGCAGCCCATGTTGTTGACGGCCCTCGCGACTGCGGGATGTTGGTCGCCGTAGGCCGCGCGATTGATGCGTTCGGTTTCGCTATAGCATTTCGAGGCCCCTTCCAGGTCGCCCTTTGCCTTGAGCACGGCGCCGATGTTGTTAATGTCCGCTGCGAGATCGGGATGGTCGTCGCCGTAGGCCCCGCGGTCGATGTGTTCGGCCTCGTGAAAACACTTCAAGGCCCCCTCCAGGTCGCCCTTGGCCATGAGCACCATGCCGATGTTGTTAACGTCCCGCGCGACGACGGGGTGCTCTTCGCCGTAGGCCGCACGGTCGGTGCGTTCGGCTTCGCAAAAGCATTTCAAGGCCCCGTCCAGGTCCCCTTTGTCATGGAGCACACTCCCAATGTTGTTGACGGCGAGCGCGACACTGGGATGGTGCTTGTCGTAGGCCGCACGATGGATGCGTTCGGCTTGGCGGTGACATATCAAGGCTCCTTCCAGGTCGCCCTTAGCCGCGAGTACGCTGCCGATGTTGTTCTGGTTCGCCGCGACTTCCGGATGGTCGTCGCCGTAGGCCACGCGGTTGATGCGCTCGGCGTCGCGAAAGTACTCAAGCGCTCCATCAAATTCGCCCATGGCTTCAAGTACAGTACCGATGTTATTGAGGGTTTTCGCGATGCGGGAATCGTCGTCACTGTAGGCCGCACGGACGATGCGTTCGGCTTCGCGAAGGTATTTCAAGGCTCCGTCCAGGTCGCCTTTGGCCTTGAGTACCGCGCCGATGTTGTCGACGGTCGCCGCGACGTTGGGATGGTCGTTGCCGTAGGCGGCGCGAGCGTCGCCCTCTGCAGCACGCAAGCCCGCAAGTGCCGCGTCAAAGCGGGCTCGCTCTCGCAGGTAGACCCCGAATTGGTTGCCTAAATGGCCAACTCCGGAGATTTTCGGCATCCGTCGAACACTTGCGAGCGCGGCCTCGGCGTGGGCGGCGTACTCGTCCTGCATGGACCAGTTGCGGTAGTCGTTCGCGTCCTCGAATCGCGTCGTGAGGAAGCCGACGAGTTCGGTCAGCGCCGATCGGACGAAATCTTCGTCCATTCCTCCTCGGAAGACGTCCTGCATCAAACGGTGAAGGCTGATTGTCTGACCTCCGAATCGAACGATCGATACCTGGTCGAGCCTGACCAGCCATTTCTCCACCTCCTCTTTTGGCAGTTTCATATTCTCAAAGAACACATCGACGGGGATTCTGTCGGGGTGACAGAATGCAGCCAAACCGAGCAGCGCCATGGCGGGCGTGTCCGCGAAATCCGGCAGGTGCAAAGAAAGAGACTGCGCCACGCTTGACTTGTACCCGGCGGTGTGCTCGGTCGGGTCGAGGTCCGCCAGCAGGTGGGCTTCGTCGCCCACGTCGGCACGTTGAAGCCTATCGAGAAGGTCGGCGGGAGATGCGCTCTTGTGTTTCCACAGATAGGATGCGGCCAAAGCCACAGCCAGTGAATGGAAGCCCAGGTGTTCCCCCGCTAGGCGAAGCGGACCGTCGTGCTCGTCGCCCGCAAGGTCGCTCCGGTGTTTGCGCAGAAGCTCGAAGTATGCCTCAGAGAACAGCTCTACCTTGCGTGTCTGAGACGTCTTGTCGTATGCGGCGTCTATCCACGACTCGCCGACGCGGTAGAACGTCCGTGTGCCGACATGAACGACCACCCCGCCCTCCTTGCGCTCGCGCTCGTTGTCGTCCGCGGCCAATGGCAAGGCAGGAGACGCGGCTCCCATATCGGAAATCCGCAGCGCGTTTGCCTCCATCGACTCTGCGACAGCCGGGGCACCAGCCGCCGCACCAGAGAATACCGACTTGCCGCCCGCCGTACGCG
>JADFIX010000258.1 GCA_022566435.1 Planctomycetota bacterium | reverse complement strand
GCAACAGCGACGAGGACGGGGCGAGCAGCACCCAATAGCTCACGATCGAGAACGAGGCCAAAGGGCTCCGCGTGCGCAGGACCCAGGCAAGCGCCATGGTGGCGAGGATGAAGGCCGCGCCGCCCAAGGCATAGGGGTCGAGCAGACTCAGGTGGGCCTCGCTATGCGGGCAATTTGATATTGCAGGTCTCGGCCGACGCTTGCAGGAGGTTCATCGTCGAGTTTCATCTCGCTCCTATTAGATCGTTTCTGAACGACGAAACCAACGCGGCGCATCCACTGGTCCAGCTCGCGCGGAGTCTCATTACGATTTCTTTCCCTAGTTTTATTTCGAAAATGGGCCATTTTCTCGCATGTATCTGTTATACTCTACGCGATGGACGCTGGTTTTCGGGGAAACGTTCACTCGTGCTACGTGCCAATTGGAGGCGAAATTATGTGCCGTCGAACCGTACGTTCTGTGGTCATCTGTACGCTGCTGTTTGTTTTCGTGCCCGCGTTGCGCGGCGCGAATTTTGCGTGGGTCCCTACGGGGGCCACGGGTGACCATAACATCGTCGGGCAGGAGATCATCCTGACGGGTGCCGGGCAGGAGGTGACGCTCGATCTCGAAATGTCCGGTTGGGATCCCGATCAGGACAACATTCCTCGTCTTGCCGCCTTTCAGGTCACCGTGGATTCGAGCGGCTATTCCAGCGGCATGGGGACGGCGCTGAATCCGCTTGGCTGGCCGGACTCACCGGAGTTGGGTGCCTTTCAGATCCTAAACCGTTGCACGATCAATTTCGGACAACCCCCGACGGGCGCACCTTGCACGGGCCAAGCGGACTGTCCCGAAGAAGCCTGCATCGCGGACCCCAATTTTGTGTTTACAGGGCTGAACCCTATCACCGCGATTGCTACGACCTCTTTAGATTATGAACTCGCCGCGGTGGCGCAAATCGACGGCCGAACGGATGACGGCATCAACTGGTATGGCGCCACCCTGGTCCTCGAAGTCCCTCTCGGGGCGGTGGGAACGTATACGATCGGTTTTGTCAATAATCCTAATTCCACATTCATGCGTGACGAACTGGCGGGGCCCATTACACCGATCATTTTGATTTCCGCGCAAATCACCGTGCTCTGCGCGGTCGACGCGGACTGTAACGACGCCAACGCTTGCACGATCGATTCGTGTTTGGGCGACGGTACCTGCCAAAACACCTTGAATTACGACGACGCCCTGTTTTGCTGCAATCCGGCTGACGGCTCTTTGACGTCATTGGACGACGGCAACGAATGCACCAGTACGGTCTGCGACATCGAAACGGGAGCGGTCATCCCCACCTGTCTACCGGAAGGGACGTTCTGCGGCAGTCCGGCCACGGACGGCTGCGACGCCCAGGACACGTGCGACGGCAACTGTAGCTGCGTGGATCGCAAGGCGTCCTCGGGCACGCCCTGCGGCGATCCAACGGACACCGACTGTACCGATCCCGACACGTGCGACGGCGGCGGTACGTGCGACCCCCACCATGCCCCCGTCGATGTGATCTGTGGCGATCAGGCGGACACCGACTGTACCGATCCGGACACCTGCTGTGGAAACGGCGCATGCTGCGACAACCATACGCTGAACGGGGCACCGTGCGACGATGGTGCGTTCTGCACGACTGATGAGACCTGCACTGCGGGCACCTGCGCCGGCGGTTCGGACACCTGTGACGATGACGTGGACTGCAGCGACGACTCTTGTGACGAGCAGAACGATGTTTGCAGCAACGTTCCGAACGACACCAACTGTAACAACGGACAGTTCTGCGACGGGGTGGAGATCTGCGATGCGCAGCTCGACTGTGTGGTGGAACCCGGCACGGTACCGGATTGTAACGATCTCGTCGGCTGCACCCTGGACTCGTGCGACGAAGTCAACGATGTGTGCTCCAATGTTCCCAACAACCTTCTCTGTGACAACGGCCAGTTCTGCGACGGCCCCGAGACATGTGATCCGCAGAACGATTGCCGGCCGGGCATCGCGCCGAACTGCGACGACGGCATCGATTGCACGGACGACTCGTGCGACGAGGTCAAGGACGTCTGCGTCAACGATCCCAATAACGGGCTCTGCCCTGACGATACATTGTTTTGCAACGGCTCGGAGATCTGCGTGGCGGGACTGGGCTGCGATCACACCGGCTCGCCCTGTGGCGGACCTTGCGACGAGGACGAGGACATCTGTCTTTGCGATGCACCGATCGTCGTGGCGGCGGGTTCGCGGTATCTCGCCGTCTCGCTTCAGCCGGCCGGTTCCCAAATACCGCAGGCCATCGTGGTACGCGGCAAGTGCGCGGGCGGCGTCGCGCGGTATGTGGGCGCACCGGTTCCGTTCTTCAACGAGAGTCTTGGGCCACAAGGTCCTGAGTCGCAGGCGGGCCTGCTGGTGGACGATCCCGCCGACGCGGTCTTCCTGACACCCGCGGACTGGGGCGATCCGGTGTATGTGACCGGATTGACTTTGGCGCCGGGCTCGACGTACGAAATCTGGGCCGACTGCGGCTCACCGGGGAATCCGGGTTTTTCGGAGCTTACCACGGCGCTGACCTACCGCTTTGGAGACGTCGACGGCAATACCGTGCAGAACTTCGTTGACGTGCAATTGTGCCTCTTGGCGTTCGTAGGTGATTTTCTAGTGACGCCGGACGTCACGCGATCCAAGACGGACATGGCGGGCTGCGAACCCAACCTACGGCCCAACATAGTCGATGCCTTTTGGTCAATCCTCGGATTCCAAGGGAAAGCGTTCGTCGACGTGGAGTGTTCGAACGAATGCCCGCCCTGTCATCCGGCGGACTGCGATGACGACGACGTCTGTACGGACGATTCCTGTGTGATCGAAACCGGCGAATGTCTGAACGTCATCAACTTCGACGAGGTCAACGACTGTTGCGACCCGGAGACCGGCGACGCGCATCCGATTGACGACGGTGACTCTTGCACCATCGACTCGTGCGACGCTGCCACCGGCGTCGTGACCAACGAACCCATCATCTGCCAGGATGCCAACGACTGCACCGTCGATGAATGCGTGAACGGCACATGCGTCTTTACGTTATTTACGGATATTGAATGCGTAAACAACGCGGACTGTCCACCGACATCGCCCGGGTGTCTTGCCGGGCGCGACTGCACGTGTCCGGGCACCGCTGCGACGCTTATCGAGTTCGTACCCGTTTCTTCCAGCGGACCTTTTTCGATTGACGGCAACGAGATCTTCATTTCTCAAGGCGGCGTCGACGTGACCCTGGAAGTCTTCATTTCGGCTTGGGAACCCCGTCTTATCAGGGTGTATCAGGCTCAGATTCTGGGCGAAACGAGCTATACCAGCGGCGACGCGGGCTTCCTGATACCGCTACTTACGCCGGATCCGGAGGCCGGTGCATTCATCGACACGTCTCGTCCGGATTTTATTTTCCGCGATCCCTTCGACGAGGATGATTGGCTCACGGGCATCGGGTCGCTTTTTGGCGATCCGCAGATGTACGCCTGGGCCGGCGTCATTTTGTTGCCGAACGTGGGTCAGGCTGATACGGGAGTGCGGCGCTATGCGGGCACTTTGATATTGGAGGTTTCGCCCGACGCAGCCGGATCGTTCACCGTCGAGTTTAATCCCTCTATCAACTTTACGTTTCTGGCCGACGAATTGTCCTCGGTCTTTCCATTGATCGAACTTACGCCGGGACTCATTACGATTACGGGGCCATAGGGACGAATGTGATTGCGTCCTCGGTCAAGACGCGGCATCGAAGTGATCATCGAAGGCGGGGGAGGTCGTCGGCATTGACGGTTTCGCCGTGTGCCATGTCGTGACCAGTCGTTTGAATACCTCTCGCCCGCCGGTCGTTCTGGTTCATGGCTTGATCGGATCACTCGGCTACTTTCACGCGGAATCTCGTTTGAGTGAACACCCCGTTTATGCGCTCGATCTGCTGGGATACGGGGCATTTCGCGGCGAAGATCCACTATTGCTCGGCCTGACAAGGCAAATTGATCATGTGGTCTCTCAAATCGAATCGCTCGGCGCCGGGCGGGCATGGCTTGTGGGGCACAGTCTCGGTGGTGCGATCGTCATGATGCTGGCGGACAGGCGTCCGGACCTCGTTTGCGGTCTCATTAATGTCGAGGGGAACTTCACACGGAAGGACGCGTTCTGGTCGAGTCGGATCATGAAGCTGGCGCCCGCACAGTGGCGGATGGAATACCAGGCCATGCGCGCGGACATTCCTGTTTTGTTGACGAAGTGTGGAATCGATCCGACACCAGAGCGAATCGAATGGGCGACCGCCATGCTCGATCATCAATCTGCCGAAACGATACGCGCCGTGTCGGAGGCGCTGGTCGATGCCACCGCCGCGCCCGAATTCCTCGAGGCCGTGCGGCGAATTGTCGATCGCGCGCTGCCTTTCCATCTCATCGCCGGAAGGCGGAGCCTGGCACTATGGGACGTGCCTGAATTCGTAAGGCGGGCCGCGGTCTCCTTGGAGGTGATCGAGGACGCCGGCCACTTGATGATGCTCGAAAGACCCGACGCGTTCTGCGATGCCATCGCCGGTGTGCTCGGCGCGGTGTAGCGTCGGACGGCGAACGCTTGGGATAGGACAAAGCCCTATGACAGCGGGCACCGACCTGGGTCGGCTTGACGACCTCGGCCCATCAGACGAACGCGGAATCAGTGTTTCTCTTGATCATCCACGATTCTTCCCGCGAAGGCGGATCTGCGATGTGGCTCGCCCCCGACATTGGCGTCACGTCGGCCAGCCGGAAGAGGTACTTGGCAAGGTCGTCCTGCGCGAATTCCGCCAGAAAGCCGGGGTTGGCACTCGGATTGAGGTCCATGATGGCTTCGATCGTGTGCGTTTTGGATATCATTCGTGGCGACTCCTTCGGAAAAGGCCGTCCCGGTCGTGACCACTTAGCGGGTGGCAATGTGTGGCGTATCGGCCTTCCCGAGGCCCGCGCTAAAGTGATCGAATCGCGACCCACACGCTAAAAAACGGCGACAATTGCGCACCGCACATGCACTGATTGCGCGTGCGAACCCGGTGGCGTTCGCTGCGCCCTGCGATACCGCACATTCGGTGATGGGTCATGCGAAAGTGGCGCGAACAATGCGCATATCTTTCGCGTGCTTTTTTGTTTGCGCGAGTCGAATAGGACCAGGGCGATCGTCGGTTGACCTTCGTGAACCCTTGGCGTTACCATCTCCCGCCATGGTCATTCGCTTTCATTGCGCGTCTTGCTCGCAGCCGATCGAAGTCGACGGCGAGTGGGCACTAAAAACCGTGGCTTGCCCGTACTGCCGCAAGACTGTCACCGCGCCGGCGGAATCGCAGATCGACGACATGAGCCGGATTCCGACCGCCACCCCGGCCGTCCAAACGTCTGTGCCCGACTTGGCAAATGCCACGTCGCTTTCGCGCGATCCACAATTCGAGGCGACATCCGTCGTCGGTGGTGGGCAGCACAACGGCGCGGCGATGGCCGCCTTCATTCTGTCTTGTGGGCTGTTGGCCTGTACACTGTCGATCGTTGTTCTCGTTCGTCCGCATGCCGACGAACTGATCGCGATCCAGCAGAAGCAAGAGAAGCTGCTGGCGCAAGGAAAGGGCGTTCTCGAGAGCTCGCAACAGCCGTTGATGGAACAGTACGGCGGGCAAATGCCGTCATGGATCCTTGCCGTTACGGGTTTTTATATGATGTCGTTCGCTTTTTGGGTCGCGGCAGTGGTGTGCGCGATCATCGGCCTACGACGCCTCTACCGCCGTCATCTCGCGGTCACCGCACTGGTGATTGTGGCGATCGTGCCATTCTTCCTTTGCTGCGGCGGATCCTTGTGGATGGGCACTTGAAAGGCTGCAAACGCCGCCGCGCCGCCCCATCGGTCTATTTTTTTGGGACGTCTTTCCGAGGCTTGTCTTTTTGATTCGGCGTTCCCGAGACGGCAGGCACCAAGAATGCCGAGCCGCATTCTCCGCATTTTACCCGCTTCCCTCGCACGCTTTCGGGCACTTGGAGGATCGCGCGACACCGTAAATGGGGACAGAGAATCGTAATCGCCATAAAAACATCTCGCACAGCCGCCCAAGGTGCGGATTTCGATCTGGTTGCGTCATTGTCTGAGGTATCGACGCGGCTCGGTGCGGACTTGATCCGTAGTATCGCCACAATCCGGCTGGTTCGAGTAAAATCAGGCCGACTCCCGGCGCCGTCGCGGCTTTGATGTGACCAGGCGCTCCTTGCCCTCGACCACGGCTTCTGTAACAATTTTTTTCCCGGACCGTGC
>JADFIX010000257.1 GCA_022566435.1 Planctomycetota bacterium | reverse complement strand
GGAATCGGCAACGATCCACGTCGTTTCCGGCATACCCGGCCCGCACGCCGGCACTGGAACGTAACACCCCCACATAGTCCTCCGGCACGAGCGTGCGGCCCGACCACGCGAGCAGATCCATTCGTCCGCCCTTTGCGATGAGCTGGTCACCGAGTGCGGCCACATGCGGGTCCACTTTTTCCGCGAGGGTGAGTCCTTCGGGTACACCGTCGGCACCGCCCCCACCGTGTTGGGTATCGCCAACCCGAAGTCTCCGCACAGGGCCGGAATTTGCGACCTTCCCACCACCCCTGGTCGAGCACCCCCGAAGAGTCCTTGCTTCGCGAAGATGTTGGACGTGCAGTCCCCGCCGAGATACCGCATCCCATGGGCGCGCGCGGGACGGCGGACTCGCAACCGAAATCGCCTTCTTCAAGTCGCGCCACAACTGCCGGCCAGAATCGCGGATTTGTCTTACGCTGAATGGGTTGTAAGATGGTTCACCATGAAGGAAGCAAGGTGCGATTTGTGCGGGGACCACCTACCTCTCATCGAAGGATCTATTTGGCCATCCTTCGCGTATAAGCGATTCGTTTCCGACTTCCCACACGGTGAGAGCTTTTTCGATCTTCGAGCAAATCGTTCTTCGGATCACGGACACAAGGACTCTATGGCACAATGATGGAGCGATCCACACTGATCGAATTCGTGCAAGATGCACGCCAACGCACGTTGGATCTGGTGGCTGATCTGACCGACGATCAGCTCCTGGGCCCGTGCGTGGCTTGCCTCAACCCGCTGCTTTGGGAGATCGGTCACGTCGCCTGGTTTCAAGAAAAATGGGTCTTGCGACAAGGCGGACGCCGCGAATCGATCCGTAGCGACGCGGATACGATCTACGATTCGATCGCTGTTCCGCACGACAACCGCTGGGATCTCGCCTTGCCCGACCGGCGGACCGCGATCGGCTACATGGGAGAAGTCCGCGACCGGGTGATCGATCTGCTCCAGAAGAACGAGTGGGATGATGAACTCACTTATTTCGTTTTGCTTACCGTCTTTCACGAAGATATGCACACCGAAGCCTTCACCTGTGCACGGCAAACCTGCGAATACCCGCCGCCGAAATTCACCATCGGAGAGCCCGCCCAGGTGGGGCGAGAGCCTGGGGCGCCAAGCCTCGGCGATTCGAAACAAACCGAGCCGCCGCAGTCATTCATCGAACAGGATGTCGCGATTCCCGGTGGACGATTTCCGCTTGGTGCCGACGGCCATGAGCCTTTTGTTTTCGATAATGAAAAGTTGGGGCACGTGCTCGAAGTTCGCCCGTTCGCCATTGCCACGACGCCGGTCACGCATGCCCAGTTCGCCGCGTTCGTCGACCAGGACGGCTATCACCGATCCACACTCTGGAGCGAAAAGGGATGGCAGTGGCGCGGATGCAATTCGGCCGAGCATCCAATCTACTGGCGGCGCGCGGGCAACGGCTGGGAGCGGCGCTATTTCAACGACTGGCGCCCGCTCGAGCCGGACCTTCCGATGATCCATGTGAACTGGTATGAAGCGGAGGCCTTCTGCCGGTGGGCCGGGCGGCGCTTGCCCACGGAAGCCGAATGGGAGCTGGCCGCTGCGGGGTGCCTGGTCGGTGACGTTTCTCTTCCGTCCACGCGAAAGCGGCGTTTCCCGTGGGGCGACGACCCTGCTCAACCGACCCGAGCCAATCTCGACTGGGGGCATACGGAATGCGTCAGTGTGTTGGCCTGTCCGGACGGTGACAGTCCGTGCGGATGCCGGCAAATGATCGGCAATGTCTGGGAGTGGACGGCGAGCGAGTTTCTTCCCTATCCCGGTTTTGAGCCGGGTCCCTATAAGGAATTCTCGCAACCATGGTTCGGCACGCATAAGGTTCTACGCGGCGGCGGCGGCGCCACTCGTTCCCGGCTGCTTCGCAATACGTGGCGCAATTTCTACAAACCGGATCGTCGCGATGTCTGGTCCGGGTTCCGCACGTGCGCCATCGATTGAGGCTGGTCGTCGTCACTCTCGTTCGACGCCGCTCGCGCGAGGGCGACCGCATCGCCGCGATTTTCGGACCGTACCAGGGATTTTGATCGAATAACGAGTCTCGACACCGTATCACGTCAGAATTTTGTTGGAATCGCGTCCCCAGTGCCGGAGTAGCGGGGCCGGCGGTCCTGCGACATGAGACCGCAGCAGGGAAATGCGGCGTGTTTGGACTCACACTGCCGCTTGCATCTTTTCCATGGAATTTGGTAAACTGGAGTCGGCCGCCGGTACGGATTGGACCAAACGTTCGCTTTCAGCGAGGTCGCCCATGTGCAGGAAAAAACAGCATGTGGTTGTGGTGTGCACGCTGCTTGTCTTTTCCGCAGCCGCCTCCACGTACGCGCAGAAGATCTATTGGACTGATCGTGACGCCGACAGAATTCAACGGGCTAACGTAGATGGCTCCAACGTCGAAGATCTTATCGCATCGAAAGTGGCCGCCCCGCACGCCATCGCTCTCGATGTGGCAGCCGAACAAATGTATTGGGCGGACGCAGGCACACGAAAGCTGCAACGCGCCGGCTTAGACGGGGCGAACATCGAGGACCTCTTGACTCACGGACTGGTTACCCCGTCCGGTCTCGCTCTCGACTTGAACGCCCGAAAGATGTACTGGACAGACACCGTGAACGCGACGATCCAACGAGCGAACATGGAAATCCCAGTCGGTGAGACGGCCGAGAATCGTACGGACGTCGAAACTCTGCTGGTCGCTACCTACAGAATCCAGGAAGGAATCGCCATTGATCCGATCGGCGGCAAGGTCTACTGGGCGAGCTACTTCCCTGCCCATCACGCACTGAATCGGGCCAATCTCGACGGATCCGATATAGAGGAGCTCGTGACCGCTGGTTTTTCCAGTGTGCATGGGATCGCCCTCGACGTTGCTGCCGGCAAAATCTATTGGACGGCGGGCTCGTTCTCTAGCGCCAAGTTGCTGCGGGCCAACATGGACATCCCAGCTAATGAGACGCCTGACAATCGCTCGGATGTTGAAACTATCCTGACGACAGAACTAAGTGTTCCACGTGGACTCGCCATAGACCCAACCGCCGGCAGGATGTATTGGACTGACCGTGCGCTGGACAAAATTCAAAGTGCGGATTTGAACGGCGCTAACATTGAGGATGTGGTCGCCGAAGGGCTAGCCGCGCCTGAAGGAGTAGCCCTTGATCCAGTGGCAGGGCGTGTATATTGGACCGATCTCGGCAATGACAAAATCCAGCGCGCGAACTTGGATGGCTCGCAGGTCGAAGATGTTATCGCTGCCAGGCTTGTGATGCCAGTGGGAATCGCCCTCGATTTGGCTGCCGGCTACATGTACTGGGCCGACGATGGCACAAATAGAATTCAACGGGCGAGCTTGGACATTCCGGACGGTGAGACGCCTCTTGACCGTAACGACATTGAAGATGTCGTGATCCAGAACGCCGCGTACAGCTACATTGCGCTCGATCTACCAGCGAACAAGATGTACTGGACTGACGCCACGTCCTCCAATTTCCATATCTGGCGCGCCGACCTGGATGGCTCAGCGATCGAAACCCTTGACATCCCCGATTTGCGCTGGTCGTTTGGGATCGCCGTCGATCCGGTTGAGGGCAAGATCTACTGGAGCGACGCTGACGTCGGCATCCGACGCGCGAACCGCGATGGATCCGCACCGGAAGACTTTCTCTTAACGGACTTTCGATGCGAGACAGACGTCGTTCTCGACTTGATCACACGACGGATATATTGGGGGGACTACTGCGCTGACAATGTTCAGCGCGCTAAGCTCAGTGACGCGATAAGCGAGCAGCTTGTAGCAGGGGTGGACACAGCCAACGGGTTGGCGTTGGACTTGGTCGCGGGAAAGATCTATTGGACCAATACCGGCTATCCGACGCTCGCGCTGATTCAAAGGGCAAACCTGGATGGATCCGACGTCGAGGATGTCATTACTACCGGCCTGAATTCTCCGTGGGGAATCGCGATCGATCGTACGCTTCCGGCCGATTGCGATCGGAACGGCATCGTAAACATGGCCGATTTTGCGTCACTTGCCGCGTGCCTGACAGGCCCCGGCACTTCCATCCGAGGTTGCACTTGCGTCGATCCCGACAGGGACGGCGATTTCGATCTACGTGATATTGCCATCTTGCAGGCTGGATTCATGGACCCGAGTTCCTAGCGATCGCGCATGGGCAACCGGTTCACCGAAGAGCGTTGGGCGAGCGACGGGCCATCCCGCCGGAATCGGTATCCGCGCCACGCCGAACACAATTGGCGCCAGCCCAACGCGGGGCTACGCTCCTACGTCTATCGTCTGCTGTCTCATGTTGAAAGCGACCCAGATGGATCGAGAAAACGTCCTTCGAGAACACGTACTCTATCTGTTGCGGGGCGGCGGAGCGCATCTCAGCTTTGCCAAGGCCGTTGAGAACCTGCCGGAGAATCTCCGCGGTGCTAAGCCGGATGGCATCCCCTATTCACCGTGGCAGCTCTTGGAGCACATGTGCATCGCTCAGTGGGACATCCTAGAGTTTTGCCGAAACCCGGATCACGTGTCCCCGGACTTCCCGGATGGTTACTGGCCGGCTGGTAATGCGCCTGGGAAACCAACCGCATGGGATGACAGCGTGTCGGCATTCAGCACCGATCTCGAATCCATGCTGAAACTCGTCGCCGATCCCACGACAGATTTGCATTGCCCGCTCCCGCATGGCACAGGCCAGACCATCCTGCGCGAGGCGCTGCTTGTCGCTGACCATAATGCGTATCATCTGGGACAACTCGTGGTTGTTCGTCGCGCGCTCGGCGCCTGGTACGACTAGCCGGCGATCGCAAGGTGGGCACGTGGCTCGGTGGGCCGCGGTGCGATCTCGATTCGATGACGCGAGTCGGCTCATCATGAGATTGACTCTCCGGCGGATAGCAATCGCTTCCACAACTTCAAGACCGCGGGGCACCCGTCTGCAGCGACTCGAACGCCGCCACAACATGCTTCCGCTGCGCGGCAAGCTTGGCACCCGGCCCGACATGGGTAGACTTGGCCTTCTATTCCCCGAAAGTTCGTCCCAGCTCGGTGATTCGTGCCAGGTGGTAGTCATCGTGCTCGGCCACGAAATGACACAGGTCGACGAGCCGCATCGGCACCTGCAAGCGCGGGTGCAGGGCGCCACTTCCCATCTGCTCGACGGTCAGCGAATCCAGGCGATCCATCAGCGTCCTTCGCACGCCACGGACGAATGCCAGAACGTCGGCCATCGATCGGTTGTTGTGACCGGCCTGGCGCGTCGTGGCGTTTGTCAGGTCGGCGGCCCGCATCGTTTCGGTGCCGGCCAGTATGTCGTCGATCCGCCCGATCCATAGCGGCTCGAGGTCCGCGACGTGACCGACGTTTTCTTGGATCGACCAGGAGTCGCCCTCCCGCTGAACGCAGACCTCGGGAGAAAGGCCCCGCACGCGCTCTTGAAGTCGCAGGGGCGTGCCGCGGAGGCGCTCCAAAATATCAGGGTATTTCTCAGGCGGAAAACTGAAGTCGAATTTGCGTTCGAACCAGGGCCAGGCCGCGGGCATGGGAAACTCCTTTCGCAAGACGAAACCGAGTCCGAATCATGGAACCACACGGCGATACTACGGCGCGTCGGATTCATGGTATACGCCTCGCCGGGTCAACGGCTTGTAAGAAGTTGCGTTCATTCGCTTGTCCCCCACCAACGGCGCCGCAAGGAACACGACAGCGCAAGGCGATTCGTACCGCAGGCTTCCAGCCTGCACGAGCCGCGATGACGATGCAGGCAAGATGCCTGCGGTACGAGTTCATGACGACTTTGCGCGGTGGTGGAAAAAAGCCGGGTCCGGGGTCGCAGGCTGAAGGCCTGCCAGAAAGTAGCCGGTGGCAAGTCCCGGCGAGCCGGGACGCCGCCACCGGATAGAATCCACCCCCCAAACGACCTCGACCCTGAAGGGGTCGAACAATCCGTTCGGGTGACTTGCCCTGCGCATTTGTGCGACCCTTTCAGGGTCGAACGATTCGATGGGATGTCGGAATCCGTGGGCGGCGCTTCGCTGTGCCCACGGCTACTGTCTTCGAGCCTTTCAGGCTGCGTATGCGAGGAACGCCACACCAAACGGCTCCCCGAAGTGGGCCGCGCGGCGCAGCACACTGTTGTAGCACCCACACGGACGCGTGGCCCATCGCGGCGCTTCGGGACAGGCCACCCAACCCGCCCGTCAGTGGAAAGCGTACCGCATACATCCGTAACGAAGTCTCCGTCGCCTTGCCGACCACCAGTAC
>JADFIX010000256.1 GCA_022566435.1 Planctomycetota bacterium | reverse complement strand
ACTCTGACCGACGCCCTCGATTCCGGAAGGTGGGAGAAGGTCGAGTACCGGCTGCTCAACGACACGGAGCACTGGACGTTTGGAGGGAACAACGTGGCGCAGCCCGACCCCGAGCGGTACTCCTACTGGCCAATCAACGAGGCACAAGCCCACCTCAATTGCGATTTCTTTCACATGCTGACGTTTGTCGATCCCCAGAATCCACCCACGGGAGCAATCGATTTCGACGAATTCGAGCTTGCCTATTGCAACTACTCGCTACTCGTGCCCAGCAACGACGGCAAACTAATCGGCTCCCCGAATTCGCCGGACGACCCGGCTACCCTGACCGACGGATGGAGGCACGGTGAAGGACGCATGTGGCGTAGCGCGGAGCAGCCGGTGGCTCCGTTGGAATTCGATTACGCATTCAAGGACATGGTGACGATACACACGGTACAGCTGCATCAGAATCCGCGGTGGCCCGCCAAAGAAGTCGAGGTCTTGGTCTCCTCAGATGGCAAGTCCTATACGCCGATCGTGAAAACCACGCTTCCCGAAAAGGGGACCCCGAGTGCGAATTTTGCATTCAGCCTGAACACGGGACTCTCGGCCCAAGCAAAATACCTGAAGGTGCAAGTCGTATCCGGTTACCGACGTTCCCATTGGGGATTGGGCGAGGTGGAGGTGTTCGGCAGCGGCGCCACGCTACTACCCGACGATGACCTCTATTTCGTCAACACGGACATTAAAAATCTGGAAGGCGGTAAAACCTACCACTACCGTTTGGTCGCGGTCAACCGTGCCGGTACACGGCACGGCGAGGATAGGAAGTTTACGGTCCCGGCTGACCGCAAGCCGCGCGTTAAGACAGGTGCTGCCAGTCGCATCACAACTACAACCGCGAAGATCGAGGGACGGCTGAACCCGTTGGGGCTACGAAGCCATTTCCATTTCGAGTACGGTCTCGATCACAACTATGGCTCGAAAACGCCTATTGGTTACGGCGGTCTACAGATTACTCCGCGGACCGGGTTTGCCACACTGACGGACCTGCGGCCCGGCACGATGTACCATTACAGGCTGGTGGCTTCCAATCGAGAAGAGATCTCCTACGGAAACGATGCGACGTTGACTACCGCAGCGAGATGACGGCATACGATAAATCGATTAAAGAGGGATTGTTTTGAAGCAGCAGTTAGGACGCATCGGCGTCTCTGGTTTGCCGACGGCGCGGTATAGGATCCCTGCGACTCGTTGTTAACCAAAGTGCACTCATTTCGCGTTCCACTCGGGGAGGCGAAGGGGACAATCAAACGTCCAAGGCACGTTGGTTAACACATTAGAGACATTCGGAATCTTGCGTTTCTCTTTTTGGCGTCAAGAGTTGTGGCATAGGGATGCGGTAGCAAAGGCTCTCTTGCCTCGAGAGAACCCTGCCAAAAGACCAAAATCCTCACCTGCCCGGCGGATTTGGAGCCGAAACTCTCTGAGTCTCTCCCGACCGACGCTCACGGGTTAGCAAGCACGTTGGACTCGGGGAGCGTGCTCATCTACACATTCCCGGTCCGGTCGGCGTGCGCCGCATGTGGCGAGAACTCGCGCACGAAACTCCAGAATGTTGTGACGGATAGCAGGTGAGAATCCATCTGCTTTGCAAAACAAGCTGTCGCGCGTCGTAGGCAGGTTGCGATTGCGTTCATCTGGTCATCGACGAACAGTTCGACGTGGTCTTCGCCGGCGGCGCGCGCGACGCTGCGTCCCTCGCGCTGCCAAGTGAGCCGTCCCGCGAAGAATATCGATATCTCGCCGCGGGCACTAAATCCGCCGGTTACTGCACCAAAGTTCCCCGAGATCGTCGTATCGGTGATCGTCCACCGCTGATTATTTGAGCCTGAGCCTAACAGGCCGCCGCCATCGTTATCCGAGATGACGCTGCCATGAATGGTCACCGAGCTGGCTATTCCAAAGGTTCCAATTGCGCCACCTCTTTTATTGTCGGACGTGTTTTCCGAAATGGTGCTGTCGATGATGGATAGACGTCACCTAAATCCTATCCCAGATTGAGCAAGGCGACCCGACTGCCACTGAGCAACCTCTACTACTGGTCAACGACGAGCTTCGCAAACTGGCCGCACAAAAAATGGCCCAGGACAAACCCGGGCAAACGCTGTAGCCTACAACGCTGCTCCATGAGGCCTACGTTCGGCTGGTCGACAATGAAAGATCCCAACACTGGACCAGTTCCCCAAGCGGTGGTGGACCAGATGCTCGCCTGGTCGGCCGAGCGGGTGGAGGCCGATACCCTGATCGTACAGGTGGAAGGAATGATTGCCGATGAATTCCTTCTCCGACAGGTGCGCGGTGGGGTTGTCGCCGGTGTAAGACGTTCCTTTCGGCAATCCCTGCGCGAAGGGGTAACGGTTCCACCGGCCGTACACGTAAAAGTGCCAAGTGCGCTTGCCGTCGACGAGCAACGCGGGGTCGAAATCGGAGCTACGAGGTTCGTCTTGTAGCACAAACGACTTGCCCCACGTTCGCCCTTGATGGCCGGTTCGAGATTACCCATCAGGCGAAGTCAATGAAGATGACTGATACACAAGACGAGCGTACCTGGATTCTCACAGGCTCGGTGATGATTCTGGCCGTCGTTGCCGTCGGGGTGGTGATCATCTATACCCGCTCGGTGATGATTCCCTTCGTCATCGCAGTTTTCATCGCGTCCCTCGTTTCGCCGGTCGTGGACTACCAAGTTCTCCGGCTCAAACTGCCACGCTCCGTTGCAGTCTCGGTCTCTCTGCTGATCGTGTTGGTGGTCATCACGGTGCTGTGTTTGTTCGTGGTGGGAGCCGCACAACAGGTGGTCGCCACCACCGGCAAATACGGCGATAGTCTGGCGAACTTGGCCCAAAGGCTCGGAACGACTCTGGACGAGTGGGGAATCCACCTGGACCAGGAAAAAATCGGACAGGATATTCGTGCGAAGATTCCCGCCGCTGCTACCCAGATCGCAGGTACGACCGTCAACCTGCTTTCCAACATGTTTCTCGTGACGATTTTCGTCATTTTTCTGCTCGCTGGGCGAAACCCTCATGCAATCCGCTCTGGGATCTACGCTGAAATCGATCAGAAGATTCGCGGCTACATCGGCAGCAAGGTCGCCATCTCTGCGGTGACTGGAATTCTCGTGTGGATCACATTATCACTGTTCGGTCTTAAACTGGCTTCTGTCTTCGCAATGTTCACGGTGTCGGCGCCGATCCGGTCGAACGGCTTGATAAGCTGCGAGAATTGTACTTCAAAGACACGTCGACTTTGCGTTTGGACGAGTTGAACGCCGTCCAGCAGAGTTGCGACCCGAAGTTTGCGAGCTACGTCGAGAACTACCGCTTCTCCAGGGCAGGCGTGTTATTTATCGTCGTGCATGTTGTGGGCAGCGGGAACAACTACCGAGCCGATCATCCCCCGTCAATGAAGGAATTCAACAGCCGAAACACGGCGAATCTGACCTTCCTAAGAGAGGGATTTGCGGAAGCAATTGAGAATGATGTGCCGGGTGTCGCAGTCGTCATTCATGCGAATCCTGATTTCGAGCGAGGAGGCAGTGAAGGCTTCAAAGATTTCCTTGCCGCCATGCGCGAATTCTTAGCGAAGTATCGCAAACCGGTCGTCTGCATTCACGGCGATTCACACTATTTCCGAATCGACAAGCCGTTCCGAGATGCTTCCGGGCGCACCTTCCTGCACTTCACGCGTATGGAGGTATTCGGCTCTCCCAACGTTGCCGGAGTCGTCGTTTCTGTCGATCCAAACGATCCTCAGGTGTTCAGCTACCGGCCCTATTATCTGAAGGACGAGTAATCTTGTGGCACGAAAATGCACTTGGTTATTTGTTGCGTTGTCGCTTATTGCGGCAAAAGAGGTATCGCGGGCGGAGCGACACAAGCCGGCGCGGTGGATTTCCGCACTCAATCAGGAGATTGTGAAGCGGCGAGGTGACTGGAGGGAGGACCGATTTCGGTACGCAGCCGCGAGCCATCTTCACACCACGAGTGACGGCGCCGTCTTGGAATTGGATTTCGAGGGTTCCGGAGTCTCGGTGCGGCTAGCGGAGCTGGCCGAGACCTTTGCCATCTCGCCTGCGGAAGCCGCCGTTTGGGTGAGCGAGCGGGATGAGGAGGCCAGTCTGATCACGGTGGAGGATGTTTACGAGTCACTAAGGAGGCCGTCGAGGATCGGGCGAGGTCCAAAAAACGGTTCGCGAACATCCCAAGGCACTTTTCCAACCGAGGGTTTTCCTTCTGGTCTCCTTCGATCACCGACAGCGCCCGCCACATCCATATCCCCGTCTCCAACTGCCAGGTGATGTACACGTTTCCGGCTTCGGCGAACCACGGACAGCGGCGGCCACGATCAGCGAGAACCGCTCCCGCGCGGTGAGCTTGTCGTAGTGCTTCGTCAATCGCTTGGCGGTGATGGGCATGGCTCCGTGCTCTCTACTCCTGAACCAAGGCAACCCACTACTTTCCGGTTCTGTCCCCGAGCAGCGCTTCCATCGCGGCAAGCCGCTCTTCCAGCTCGACCAATTGCCGCATCTTAACCCCGAAGTCCACGACCGCCCTGGCGGCCCCAAGCCGAACCGCCGGGGGCATCGAGGGATCCTGCAGGGACAGCAGCGTCTTGGCCGCCTCCAATGTGGAAGCCGTAAGCATCGCCGTGGCGCGTTGGACCATCTCCGCCTGCAGCTTGGCCAGCTCGCGCTTAAACCCCAGGTCCTTGAGCCGCCGGTAGACCGTGCTTTCGCTCACGCCTGACTTACGGGCCGCACTCTCGACCGTCGCGCCGCAGGCCAGGGCAAGCATCAGGGCCTGGTCAGCGTTTTTCCTGCCATTACCTGCCATGGGCTATCGTTCTCCTCCCTTTCAGCGGGCGGGAACCACCTGCCCGTAGATACCTCCCGCAAATCTAACATTTCACCGCAAAACGCACCTCTTCGGTTACGAAACCGCCGGCTAAGAATTCTGACAAACTACAGTTGAATTCCCTGGATGTCCTTCGCGGTCCGAGGTAACTGTCCCTGCTGTCGCATCGCGGTGGTCGCGGTGCAGGGTATTGAAACCTCGAAGCACGAGGAGGAACGTCATGGCAACGAAGAAGACCACGAAGCCGAAGGCGGCGTCGGACAAGACGAAGCAGGCCCCGAAGGGCACGGGCCGCAGCGCCGGCAGCAAGAAGACCGAGGCCAAACCCAAGAAGCCGGGCGCCCTGGACGCGGCGGTAAAGGTCCTGGAGGAGATGGGCAAGCCGATGTCCACCCGGGAGATGATCGAAGAGATGGCCGCCAAGGGCTACTGGAAGTCCCCGGCCGGCAAGACGCCGAGCGCAACGCTTTATTCGGCCATCCTCAGGGAGCTGAAGACCAAGGGCGCCGAGGTCCGGTTCAAGAAGGTCGAGCCCGGCAAGTTCGCCCTGGCCAAGGCCGAGTAGACCCCTCTGGCCACGTCGTCGCCCCAGAGGCCCCGTGTTGGGGCCTCTTTCTACTGGGTGGCCCAGTGGGCCGAGAAAACGCGCCGGACGCAACACGGCGCAAACGTCGCGATCCGGGTGCGGCCGGTCCTACCTCGAAAGCCGACTGCGCCAGTAACGATTCGGCGGTGGCAACCTACCAGACGACGGAATTCGGGCAGGACCATGTTCTCGAGGTCGCGTCACCGGATTCCCCCAATCGCCATGGGCCTTTCCGTGGCAACCGATTCAGTCCGCCGTTGCACCTCGCGGGCCGCGTAGCTCATCACGTCCACCTGATCGTCGTAGGCGTGCGCCCCGGTTTTGACAGGCGGTGACAGGTTTTTCGGCCCTTTTTCTCCCCCTCGGTGGTGGCGAAGGGGAAGCCGCAGATGCATGTCATTTGACGGAACTTGTTACTGGATATTTGTTTCCAGTGATATTTGCCGCACTGGGATCGGCTCCGCCGGCCCGCCACACGCCGTTTTTCTGACAGGGTACCTGACAAAACGCGACATGCCGGCGTGTTGATCGCGGCAGCACGCGGCTGGAAACACCGCGCCGCAGGGCGTTGGCTCTGGACAGAACCTCAAGACTGGTCTGGCTTTGCTGAAATGATTCCCCTGCCACACCCGGGGCATCGGTCCTACCGTGGAGTGATGCTCTGGGGTTGCCAGGGGCCTGTCAGGGTGCTGCGAGGAGGGGCGCCTTTCCTTCTATATGTTGGCGCGCTGCTTGAGCCGCCTCCACATCCGCCGTTGGATCCGCCAATCCGGCTCGGCGGCCAGGGACCGCAACGCACGTTCGGTGATCGCGTCGCGCCCCGAGCTTTGCGCGGGTAGAAAGA
>JADFIX010000255.1 GCA_022566435.1 Planctomycetota bacterium | reverse complement strand
GACCGCGAGCGGCTGTCGGAGGGCCAGGATCTCGGCGGCCAAGTGCGCGCTCTGGGCGATGGTGTATCGAATCAGAACAAGGATGATCTGCAATAGACTCAATTCACAGGCCTCGCAGGGGATTGATTCGGCACGATCCTACGCGAAGAGCCGGTGAGCGGCAACGTCGTAAGTGCTTTTCTGAAAAGGAGTTCGGAGTTCTCAGCAGGTACAGTGATGCAATGGTAGCTAAGCCAGTCTTCGCACCTACTCGCCAGACCTTCAGGGATGCGCTGGGAGGAGAATCTCGAGCCCCGTCCGTTTGGGCAGGGGCCAATCGGCCCGACACTGCGGACACGTCGTTGTTTCGGGTGGGCGAGGACGACCACAATCGGGGCAGCCGACGTGTTTCGGAAGGCGCGTCGTGATCAGGCATAGCAGGTACCCTGGCCAACTGAACAGGGCGACCACGATTAGCCACCAAATGACATTAGCGCGCGAGCGCCGCTGCGCAAGGCGACGACGCGCCAGAAGCACCGAGACCAACGTGATTACGCCGCTCAGGAGAAGCAGAGGCCAGTAAGACCCGAGACCGAAAGCCATTCCGTAAGAAATCTCGTACCGGTCCAGAATGAGGACAACAATGCCAACCCACGGAGCAGCGCACAGATTGAGCGGCAGGTGTTCCGACGATTTCCACCACACAAACGGCTTGGGCTCGCGCATTTTGACATCCCACTCGTGAAGCGTTTCGCCGGTCGGGCTAAAGGCATAGGCCAGGCTGCGTTCGGCACTACACAACTGCGAGACCACGACGAATTCTCCCGTCCAGCCGGCAGTCATGTACCTGTGCGGGTCGCGCAGTGGCGCGGGTAGGTCCACGACTGCTACCTGCGTACCGTCCGTTGCATCAATGGCGGTCAATAGTCCGTCGCTCTCTACGAATATTGGGCCATTCTCGTTCCGCGCCCAATTGTATGTCAGGCCTAGACGGCTAATGTGCCCACTATCGGATTGCCACAACTTAGACATGTGTGGTGGATTTACGGTAAACGAATACAGTGAGTTGCCGTCAGCAAAAAGATGATCAAACGTGAATCCCATGTTGGCGGCACTACTCCACTGGGTCCCCTGACTTTGGCGGGGCGATCCAAACCGGATACCTGAGCCATCTTCCAGCCTACCTTGCGGTCCGAACGAGCCGAGATGTGCACCTGTCGGATGAGCATATCCCGTGACAACACCGTCGTTTGCCATGAGAAACCAGAAGACCCGGTGACGCCGAGCGCCGCCCTCGTATTGGCGCAAAGTGGAGACCAGCCAATGAGCCCAGTTGCCATAAGGAGAAACATTCAGAATACTCGCCAGGCTCAGAGATGGAATATCCTTTGAGACAGGGTACCGGCCAACGCTCTGGCCGTTGAGATCAAGCCACTCATAGATTTGTGTCCCCGTGTCATCGAAATCGTACTTCTGTATTCTAGGTTCGCCCTGCTTTGTGAAAACGACGGTATGGTAGTCCCAATCGCGCGGAGACAGGTTGACTGCGATAGCGCCCGCGAAGATGGTGACAGCCAGCAGCCCTACCAGTATGACCACGCCCGACAAGATGCGTGCGACGCGGTCCCACCCGCGGTTCCACCCCGAGGCGCTGTCTTCCCGGCTCGCCAAAACGTGGACGTTGACCAACCAGAAAATGAACGACGAAAGCACCAAGGCTAGTAGGACGAATGCCAGACTCGGCAGTCCCAAGGCAAGGGCTGCAACCAGAATTGGGGCTACCGCTGGCAGTAATCGCGGGCCAAACCATCGACCTTGTCGCCATGCCACATGAATCGCGGCGAGGTAGAACCCGTAACCGATCCACCAGGACAAGAACGGAACAAGAGCCATCCAAGCGCGGAACGGGCTCGCGAAACGCCCCAGACCCGCCCACACCGTCATCAAGGCGATTGCCAAGAGGCCTGGAATCCAGAAGAGCAGTGTACCGCCAAGCAGTTTTCCGAAGGCCAATCGTGTTCGGCTACATGGTCGATGCAAGAAGAAGTCAGATGTCGCTCGCGTGTCGGACAGCCCTTGCAGTAGACCCAAGACGATGCCGTATGCGGAGGCCAGGATGTAGATACCTTCGAGGCGTACGAGCGGCGGGGTCGGATCAATGTTGTCGTAATAGTTAGGGATGAACGGCAGCAACGCTGACCACCAGTCGACTGTTGCCGGCCAGCGCACCATGTTGACCGCGCCGTACGCGACCGCGAGCAATGATACACCCAGCAGCCACGGCCATTGTTGTCGCAAGTCCTTGTATATCACGGCTCGTATCATCGAATCATCTCGTGAGTGCTGTGAAGTCGGTCGTTCCTTGAATGTTGTAGTCAATAAAGAGTTCTTCAAGCGCGGATTCGAGCAGCTCCAAGTCCACGGCACCTGCGGATCGCAGAGCTTCTTCGCTTCGCCCATCGTAGTTCACGATCGTCAGAATCGCCTCGGACTTCTCGATTCGCGCCGATACCATACCTTCAACGGAGTCAAGTGAGGGAACTTCTGTCTCGAAACGGACGCGAACCTGACGAAGCCGTTGCTTGAATTCTTCGAGCGTGCAATCAACGGTCAACACACCTGCCTGCATAATGCCAATGCGATCAGCGACGCGCTCCACGTCAGACAAGACATGGCTGGAGAACAGCACCGTCCGGCCCGTCTCGGCAATGAGGCGAATCATCGATTCCAGAAAGTGTCGCCGCACCACGGGATCGACACCCATCGTGGGATCGTCCATGATTAGCAGATCGGGTTGGATGGCCAGCGCCAAGGCTAGACTCACCTGTGCTCGTTGCCCGGCGGAGAGTTTCCGGATTTTCCGTTTAAGGTCCAGTTTGAAGTGGCGCATCATTTCGGAGAAGTAATCCTCGTCCCAGCGGGAGAAAAACCGGGACTGGAAAGAGGCGATTTCGCAGATGGTCATCCACTTATAAAGAAGATGCCCTTCAGGTACATAACCAATGCGGTCTCGCACGTGCTTCGAAAGATCGCGGGAATCGTCACCAAGTACGGTTGACGAACCGCGTGTCGCGGACAGAAGCCCGAGAAGCATTCTGATGGTCGACGTTTTGCCTGAGCCGTTCAGGCCGAGCAGGCCGTAGACACATCCTTCAGGCACTTTCAGGTCCAACTGATCGACGGCGCAAATGGGGCCGAAGTATCGCGTCAGTCCGTGAGTCTCAATCGCCCAACTCATTCGCCGCGTCTCCGTTTGACCGACAATCGAAATGATTTTGCTCGCTTCTTAATGGAGTCCATGAGCGAGTCCTCGTCCAACGCCATGTGATACGCTTCGGTGAAGAGCTGATCCAACAACCGGTTCACCCGCTCACGCCGTAGCGCAGGGGAAAGCCTCGGTGAAACGCTTGCGACGAAAGTGCCGCTCCCTCGGCGGGTGGAGATGACGCCTTCCGTTTCGAGTAGCTGGTAGGCCTTCCCGACAGTATTTGGGTTGATCACAAGCGTCCGCGCCAAATCGCGAACGGTGGGGAGGCGATCGCCGGTGCTGAGCAGGCCGCGCGCAATCCGTCGCTTGATTTCGTGCATGATTTGCACGTACACAGCCTCGCTACGAGATGGGTCAACGGTGAACAGCACGGTTTATTGTCCTATTTGCTCTAGTACAATATACACGACCGTGTCGGTTTGTCAAGCTCGGTCTCGTTTTCCTGTTCACCCCACCGTCCGATCGACAGCGCGACAAACGCTGCAACCAGTGATATATCTACAGATGCCTGGGATTTCAGGATGTTAGCGCGGTTTTCAGCATGAAGTGGCGTAGGGTGTGACCCGGTCGCACCAACTTGTAAGACAGAAGCGTGGTGCGTTCGGGAGAACCCTACGAACTCGTCGTCATGGTCCCTGGTTCCCGCCCCCGCGCCGAATCGCCGCCTGCCGATAGACATCCGACCTCATCCCGTCTAAACTGCCCCGTTTCCCAAGAAAAGGAACCGAATGAGGACGGCGAACGAATTCCGAAACGTGGCGATTATCGCACACGTCGATCACGGAAAGACCACCCTGGTCGATCAGATGCTGCGGCAGTGCGGCCAGTTCCGCGCTGCGGAGGTGGCCGAGACCCGCATACTGGACTCCGACGACCAGGAACGAGAACGCGGTATCACCATCCTGGCCAAGAACATCTCCATCCGATACGGCGATATCCGCATCAATCTCATCGATACGCCCGGCCACGCCGATTTCGGCGGCGAGGTCGAACGGGTCCTCAAGATGGCCGATAGCTGCCTGCTGCTGGTCGACGCGTTCGAAGGCCCCATGCCGCAAACCAGGTTCGTCCTGCGAAAAGCGTTCGACTACGGCCTGAAACCGGTGGTTGTCATTAACAAGATCGATCGGAAGGGCGCCCGGCCGAAAGATGTGCTCAACGAAGTGTGCGACCTGTTCATCGAAATGGGTGCGGACGATGAAATGCTGGATTTTCCTACGGTCTACACATCGGCCACTCAGGGCCACGCCAGCCTCGATCCGGATCGCCCTGGCACGGACATCAAGCCGCTGTTCGAGATCATCGTCAATCAGACGCCCGCCCCGATCGTCGATACGGATGCCCCGTTGCAGATGCTCATCACCACGCTGGACTACAACGACTACGTTGGTCGAATCGGCATCGGCCGCGTCTTTGCCGGAACGATACGGGCCGGTGAGAACGTGATGGTGATCCATCGCGACGGCACGCACACCGAGGAAAAGATCGGCGAGCTTTTCATTTTTGAGGGATTGGGACGGAAAAGGGTCGACGCCGTGCCCGCCGGAGACATCTGCGCCGTGGTGGGGGTGGAGTCGGTCGACATCGGCAACACCATCGCCGACCTGGAGAACCCCAAGCCTTTGCCGTTGATCGCCATCGACGAGCCGACGCTGAACATGACCATGCGGATCAACGATTCCCCATTCGCCGGGCAGACGGGTAAGTTTCTGACTTCGCGACATTTGCGTGATCGGCTGGACAAAGAATGCCAACACAACGTCGCGCTGCGCGTCGAGCCCGGTGCCACGCCCGAGGAGTTCTATCTATCGGGTCGGGGTATGCTCCACCTATCCGTGTTGATGGAGAACATGCGGCGCGAGGGGTACGAGCTGGCGGTCGGTAAGCCCAAGGTGATCTATCGTGAGTTGGACGGGAAAAAGACCGAGCCCATCGAGCTGTGCGTCGTCGATGTGCCCGCACAACATGTCGGTGCGGTCATGGAAAACCTCGGCGGACGACGCGGGATCTGCGAACGCATGGACAACGAGGGCGAGCTGACACACCTGGAATTTACCATACCCGCACGGGGATTGATCGGTCTTCGCAACCGTCTGCTGACCGCCACCAACGGCACGGCGATCATCCACCACAATTTCTACGAATACGAGTTCTTTCGCGGCGCCATTCCGGGTCGATCCAATGGGGTGATGATCGCGCTGGAGGCCGGCTCGGTCACGGGTTATGCGTTGGACGGGCTCGCCGATCGCGGCACGATGTTCGTTTCGCCGAACGATCATGTGTATGCCGGCCAAGTTGTCGGTGAGCACTGCAAAGATGATGACATTACCGTCAACGTGTGCCGCGGCAAGAAGCTCACGAACATGCGGGCGTCCGGCTCGGACAAGAACGTCATGCTTAGGCCGCCACTGTTGATGTCGCTCGAGCTGGCTCTGGAATTCATCGCCGATGATGAGCTGGTCGAAATCACGCCGGACGCCATTCGTCTACGCAAGCGGTTGCTCACGGAAACTGAACGTAAGAGAGCCGTCCGCGGCAAACCTCGGTGATCAGAAGAATCACTTGATACTCGAGGCGCAGTTGTCCCGGTCAAGAATGCGCTCACGTCGTCCGATAAGACAAGAGCGATAGGCGAGGCGCATGCCAGGGATCATTGTAGAAAGCAGGCACGGAAGTGGCGGAGAGTCTCGGTTTGATTACGGCGCGTGGTGGTTCCAAAGGACTCCCGCGCAAGAACATTCGTGAGTTGGCCGGCAAGCCGTTGATCGCATGGACCATTGAAGTATCCCGCATGAGCCGATCGCTTTCCCGCGTCATTGTTTCTACCGATGACGAGGAGATCGCGGGCGTCGCACGAAAGTATGGTGCCGAAGTGCCCTTCATGCGCCCGGCCGTTCTAGCCTCCGACGACGCATCCCACATTTCCGTTGTGCAGCACGCGGTAGAGTGGCTCGCTCGGCATGAGGATTGGTTGCCCGAGTACGTGGTGACGCTCCTGCCGACTTGTCCGCTAAGAGCCGCTGAAGATATCGATGGGGCGATCGACTTGGCGAAATCCCGTGCGGCCGAAGCGGTCGTGGGTGTCACGGAGGCCCGCGAT
>JADFIX010000254.1 GCA_022566435.1 Planctomycetota bacterium | reverse complement strand
GAGAGGAGGTTTTGCCATGGAAGGTGTTGCGGACGAGTTGTTGAAATTGGCGGCCGCTCAGTTCCAAGGATCTTTGCGGCGGCGTTTTTTGGGGGAAGTTTGTTTGGGTCTCTGCGATGGCAACGCCCGTCAGGCGGAGGCTCGGTTCGGTTGGGGTCGCGAGACGATTTCCAGAGGGCTTGAGGAACGTTCGCTTGATCCGGTCGATGCAGGGGCCATCCAAAGCAACAACCGAGGCAGGCAACGTAGCGAAGATGCCGATCCTCAACTGAAGCTCGACATTGAGCTAATCGTCGAACCGCATGCGCACACCGACCCAGAACTAAAGACCAACCGACGGTACACCAATCTGTCAGCAAAAGAGGTTCGGCAGGCTCTGCTGGATCGAGGTTACTCGAAGAAAGAAGTACCCAGTGAACGCACGATGCGAGACATTCTCAATCGGATGAACTATCGCCTGAAGCGAATCCAAAAGGGTAAACCTTTGAAGAAGACCGAGCACACCGACGCAATCTTTGAAAACGTCAAGGCGGTCCGGGCTGAATCCGAAGCAGATCCCGCAACACTTGAGATTTCGGTCGATACCAAGACCAAAGTGAAGTTGGGCGAATACTCCTTGGGGGGAAAAAACGCGGACGACCTCCGACGGCAAAGTGCCTCAGGCTCTTGACCATGACCCGCCACCCAAGAATAAACTGGTTCCCTTTGGTGTGTTGATTTTGGGAACCGGTTTATTGACACTGATCTTCGGCAAAAAGGAGTGCAGTGATTTCTGGGGCGATTGTATGAAGGCCTGGTGGACGAGTGTTCGCTCACGGTGTCGCAATATCCGTCGTTTGGTGATCTATCTGGATAACGGGCCGAAGAACTCCGGCGTGACTCGCAAGCTCCTGCGTCGAATCGTTGAGTTCCTGAATTCACAGATGGACCCGGCCGAGGTTTTGGCGGTCGAGATCAAACAGTTCACAGGGGATTCGCTGAAGACGCTGGTGCCGCGCGTAATCGGCCAGACGGCGGAGGCGGAACGGCGACGCGGCCGAAGTGCACGGCCGATCCGACAGTGGGATGAGGCGTCGTTTTTCGTGGAGCTGGAACGGGTGGGCGGCGCAGAGCTTTGCGCCATTGCCCGCCGCATTCTGGATTGGGCGGTGCCTCGCGCGACGCGAATCGCGTGGGGAACCGGCGGAACGGCCGCATCGCTCATTCCGATCCTACGGCACGCCGATGCCAACCACCATTTGTTCAACATGCACACGGGATTTGGCTCCAGCCCTCCGAGCATCGAGTTGCAATTCCAACATCATGCCAACAAGCCACCGTTTAACGACCACGAGAAGCGGATCGAGCTGCTTCGCCGGTTCAACGAGATCCATGGTGTAAGTCTTCCCGATGACGCGATCGATGGGCGCCCGAAAATACGGCTGGCGCAGTTTACGGATGATGATGTGCTGGAACAGTTCTTCGCCGCGATGCAATGGTTCGTCGACGAGGTACGAAGATCGTGACGGAGGATTTCTCGCGGGTGGCTTCGCTGCACAATGGGATTCCGGGCCACTCGAGTAGTACCGGATCCCGAAAAAGTTGCCGATGACGGGGGCGACAAAGAGTTGCGGAGTAATTCGACGAGCGTTAATTCGGCGAATCGTGTCGGGGCCGATCGAGTACGACGAATCCGTATAAGGAGTCAGCATGAACGACGACAACGCATTCCAAAGCCAATCGGACTACCTTATCTGTGAGGGCCGCCACCGTCTGTTCCTCACGGTCATCCTCTCGGGAAGGCTATTCCTACCGCCAGCATCCAAGTCGACCGAAGACACGCGCGTTTCGCGCCTAGCGAAGGCAATAACGCAACGGCTCAACCCGGGCATGGCTCTGAAATCTCCGGAACCGATATGGCCGGTATCGGTTGTCGAGAAACTTGTCAAGGACGGCCTGAACTACAAATGGGTCGAATGGGGCAAGGACGGCGACGTTGAGTATCTTCTTCTAACGCCTGCCGGGGAAGATGCCTTGCGAGGCGCCCCGCGGGAACCAACAGTCGAAGTGGGAGACGACGCGACAAAGATTCTCTTAGAACTCCTGGAGCGAGCGAAACGCGAACGAAACGGCGTACTACGAGATGACCCACGGCTCTTGGAGTACGGAATCATGGCTGAACACTTTCGTCCTTGGGCGATACAACGTGGCCTGAGTGAAGACAGTTATAAAAGCGCACACATGACAATTCTCATCGAAGGATGGGCAGTAGAAACGCACCCGAAACCGGTAATCGCGGTTGTGAGTATTACACCACGGGGCGAAAACGTGACCAAAAACTATGGACGGATGAGTGCAACTATTGATCATCTGTCCGACCGCGATCGCAACCGACTAGCGCACATACCGAGTCTTCCGCCGGGTGAGACAGGGTGGTTAACACAGGCCGCAGCCGCCCGCAAATTGATTGAGGCAACGGATGACATAGCGATCGACGCGGCCATCAGCAAGAAAAAAGTCGTTGCCCTTAGGACGGCGCGCCGGCGCGGGGCCTTCGATCCGGATCGCACCCGCGGAATTGACAAGGACGGAAACATTTGGCGTCAGCACCCGACCGAGAAGAACATCGTCTTGTACTTGGAATCCTCGCTGAGCAACAAATAGAGACCCGCGAAACAAGAATCTACCCGGACAGTCATCTCGTGACAGCACGCGGACTCGAAACAACTTTATCGCAGCCAATGCACCCAAGAACGCAGTTTTGCCCGGACACCACCCGGACATAATAGTGCGAAGCATTACGGTCGGTCGTCGGCGATTGCGCCCGCGGTGTAGAGTAGACCGAAAAGCGAATACTCATTTGGAGGTCGAAGAACATGAAAATGCTTACGGTCGGCGATATTGCAAGGCGGGTTAAAGAGCCCAGGGCAAGAGTGGCCTACGCCATTGAAAAGTGTGGCGTTCAAGAACGCGCTCGGGCCGGGATCCTTCGGCTGTTTTCCGAGGATCAAGTTACGGTGATCGAGGCAGCAATTGCGACGGTTCGGCGGCGTCGGTGTTCTTCATGTGCGTCCTGCCCAGGCGTCGGATGACCACGTCGTGTCGACCATGCGTTTCCGCGCGTAAGCAACGCGCAGAGAAGAGCCCGCGCCTTTGACAAGGGATACGCGGGCATGGAGCTGAATCAATGTCAGATAATACAAGCACCTCTCAAGTCGTCAAGGCGGATTTGTCATCAGGCACATTCGATCGGCTGTCACCTCATGATCAACAGTTCGCTCTGAAGCTGATCCGGCGAAGTCGCCATCATAAATGCACAGGCAACGCGGTTCATGCGGGCCGTTTTGCGTTGATCCTTTCGCAGCTCATCGAATATCGAGGTCTATCGGGATGAGTGACTGCCAATTCGTCAAGCTTACCGTTGCTGTTCTCGCACGCCGAGATCTCACACCGGCTGGCAAGTTGGTCTACGCCGTTATTGTGGACGCGATGCGAGGCAAGGTGAAGTCGTGGCCTTCGGTACGGGCAATCGCGCACCAGGCTGGCCTGAGCCGAAACACCGTCACTAGAGCGGTGACACACCTTGAGCAAATGGACCTTATCGAAGTGCGACGCGGAAACCGCGGTCAGGCGAATTCGTACAGTCTGCCGACCACGATCATGGGGACCAGTGAGCAGCAGTCTCAGGACAAGGAAGCTTCGGATGATCGAAGCCATGAAAGCCCGCAACCGGGAAACTCCGGCGATTCGGAGTCCGGAAAGGGGGAGGAAAGCGGCGCTTTTCTTGGGCCAGGTGTCGCCAAAATGACGCCACAAGTGTCGCCAAAATGCGGACGTAAACAGACCAGACGAAAAAAACAGGCTCGGAGGCGGCGAGTCAATGAGCCCTCAGCAGTGGTCCAGACCAGCAAGCGATCGAATCACCGGCAGCTATGTGATCATTTCACGCAGAAGTGGTCGGAGAGCGTAGGAGGTCGTGCGAAATATCCATTTTCCGGTGCAAGGGACGGCGTTGCATTGAAACGCATTTTGGAGGTCGTCGGGGACGATCTGCAATGGGCCGTGCGTATCGTGGATGCGTACTTCCAGGACGATGACCCTTGGCTTCGTGACAAAGGGGCAGGCCTCGGGCTGCTGGCGAGCGGGCCACGCCTTCAGAAATACACGACTATGACAGCCGACAACGCCGTGAACGAAGGCACGAGTGATGGAGGGCAGCCTGAGCATCCATTGGTTTCGGACGCCCGAGCACGATGGCCGGATGATGTCGCCGCATTTATCGACGAATGGCAATCCCTTGCCGCCGCGGCCGAGTGTGGGCAGCTCCCTCTGAACGCGGTGAAGAACTCGCCTTCAAAGGGGGGTGCGGCCTTCAGGGCGGAGCATTCCAAGGAGGTTGAGCATGTCGCACCCTAGACAGGCCGCGCTGCCACCTCATGATCTTGATGCTGAACGCCAACTTCTCGGCGCACTATTGGTTACAGCGCACGAGCATTTCGATCTCATCCACGTCGAAATCGACGAGATCAAGTCAATAATCACGGAGTTGGCGTTCTACCTTGATCAACACCGCAAAGTTTTCTCCGCCATCGTTCGCGCTCACGACCGAGGCGAGCCGACCGATCTTCGTGCAATTGCTGCCGTTCTTCACAATCTCCATCCGAGCATCGACTGGGATACCACGCTCTCTGACCTAAGTTACGGCGGCGATGCAGCAAACACGAATTATTACGCGCGAATAGTGCGAGAAACCGCGCGAAAACGTGATCTCATGCGGGTAGGGGCAGAATTGCGCGAGAGGGCTAGTAGGCCACTCGAAACGGACGCCGTGGAGGAGATCCTCACTTGGTTGGCGTCCACGATAGACGAAATCGATCAGAGCGGGGTCGGGGATCGAGATCCGCTTGAGGAGCGGGACCTGCTCGGGGCATTCAAGAACCCGCGGAATCTGCGCGACGTGCGCATCCCGGTAACTCTCGGGCACCTTGGGCGGATTTTGGATGGCGGTTTTGAACGTGGAACGCTGACCACGATCGGAGCGCGGCCGAGCTGCGGAAAGACCAGCATGGGCCTCGGGTTATGCGTTCACGCCTCGCGCGCGACGGGCGGCTGCGCCGCGTTTTTTGTGTCGGCGGAGATGACCGCGCAGCAGATCGCGCTACGACTACTGTCCATGAGGTCTACGTTGATGGTCCGAAATATTCGGGCGGGAGATGTGTCGGATAGGGAGTTCAACGAGGCAGTCGAACAGGCAGTGTCGTTAGCGGCAACCGGAAAAACGGTCTACGTGTTGGATCGCATCCGCAACGTACCCGCCATTGGTGCACAGATTCGCCGGCAGGTGCGTCGACACGACATTGGACTTGCCGTCATCGACTATCTCGGCTTGCTGGAATTCCCTGGGAAATTCGACCGCCATGATCTAAAGATCGGGGCGATGACGAGTTTCTTCAAGTCGTTGGCCGTCGACACCAATACCGCCGTCGTACTGCTGGTGCAATTGAGTCGCGGGTCGGATGCGAGGAAGCAGGGGCCAGTTCTTGCGGACCTAAAAGACAGCAGTTGCATCGAAGCGGACGCTGACAATGTTCTGTTGATTCATCGATCCAAAGATCTTGATACGCCGGTCTGCGACACGGAAATCATTGTGGCTAAGCAGCGTCAAGGCGAGACCGGCAAGGTCACCGTGGAGTACCACAAGGGTCGGATGATGTATCAGGCCAAGATCTCTAGTGGGTTGGCCGCGATGGCTCCTGCCTAGAAGAGGTGCAGATTGTCGCCGAGAACGGTGTCTCAGGGATCTTTCTCGAACGTCGTGGATGTTCGAATTGACGCTATTTCGAAGTACGGCACGGGATTGCCGTACTAGATGGGCGTCCCCACGACGGGCCGTCTGTCTCTTACTAGTGAAAGGACTCATGTAATGAATTGCAAAACAGAACCAAAGGACGGCATACATGCACATTTCTTCATGACTTATGAGGACGCCGCGGGTAACGAGCACAAGGAGCCAGCATGCGTTTTGTGCGTCGAGGGATTCGCGTTTAGCGATGAACAGAGAGCAAATATCGAGAAATCTGTCGCGTTCGTTATATTGAACGAACGCTTCAGTGTTCCCTTTTGGCAAGTGTCTGTGGGAATGGTCGGAGGCAGCGACTGGAATTACTTTCATTATCTCTGTTCGGTCGAGGAGGCGCTAGAGGGAGCGCCAGGTGCGTTTTGTCTGAGCTTCCCTCTCTTGAGGGTCTTGCGCGGGTCAATGCCATTCTTAGTTGAAATTGCGAACGGTTCCATAGGATTACGCCACTTCTTCGAGGCAGCCTTTCAAGTTCGTTTGCAGCGCGGTACGCAAGCGGACCAGTTGCTTGCAGCCGCAT
>JADFIX010000253.1 GCA_022566435.1 Planctomycetota bacterium | reverse complement strand
TCGATTTCGCGACCGCCGATGGAACAGCCACCGCCGGCCTCGACTACATCGCGAAATCCGGAATGTTGACCTTCGGTTCCGGCGAGCTAACCAAGACGATTAGCGTGACGGTTCTGGGTGATTTATTGGACGAATTTCCTTCAGAAGATTTCGTTCTCAATCTCACCAACTCGGTCAACGCAACGATCGCCGACTCTCAGGCAACCGGAACGATCATCGACGACGACGCAAAAACAATTTCCATCAACGACGTGATAATCGATCCGGAGGGAGACGGCGGCGGATCGCTGCAGTTCGCGCCGGCTGTTAACCTGCCGAGCACGTCTGGAGACTTCGTTACGTCGATTGCCTCGGCAGATTTTGATGGAGATGGTCTGTTGGATTTAGTCACAGGAAACGACACCAACGTTTCAGTTTTTCTCAACGTAGGCGGTGGCTCCTTTGGCCAAGCGACTCTTTTCCCGAGCGGCGCTACCGTCGAGTCGGTTACGACCGGTGACTTCGACGCGGATGGGGACGTCGATTGCCTGGACGCCACGGCATTCAGCGATGCACAGACCATCTCGCCAACGTCACCACCACCTGCTGAGTGCGTCGTCATTCCAGCAGTGTCCGAATGGGGATTGATCGTCCTCGCACTGCTGACCCTCGCCGCGGCATCGGTTATCCTTATGCGTGCGCGGTTCGCCGCAAACATGTAGCCGGACGCCACAGGCGATTGTGAGGAAGAGATCGAAACGTCATCGGATTCGTTTGAGCCGTCAGCGAAAGAATTCCCGGTCGATTGCGAGGCATGCGGGGCGCCGCTTACCGGTGAGGCCTACACTGGAGAATGTCCCGCGTGCGGCTCGGCGTTCAACCGACGCGATCGCATAGTCGACACGTACGGTCCGGAGGCCTTTCTGCCGGATCAGCCGAAGCCTGCGAGAGCTACCGTCGGCAAGAGTCGCTATCGCCGGGCGATGATTCTGACCGCCGTGTCGGTGGCGTCGATACCGGTGGCATATGTGCTGGTGGATCGTGGCGTCTTGCAATCCGACCGCCTGCCCTTTCTCCTGTTCTTATTCGTCGGTGTCGTTTTCGAGTGGATTCGGGCGTTTCAGATCGAGTCGGAATCCGACGAGGATGACGGTTCGCCGCCGGACACATTGTAGGTACAACCGATTTCGTAACGCATGCTACGCAACAGTAGCGGCGAGAACATTGAGTCAGCAAGCAGGAGTCGTGTCATGATGCCAGCGAGTCTAGACGGTGGGTCGTTGGGACGATGGTTCGAGCAACTTTGTAGAATAAGATACGCGCGGATTCGCGAATTGACCGTAGAAAACGGCACCAAGCTCAAAACGGAATGCCTGCCCAAATGCAGCGCAATCTACACATTCTGGTGGACCGGAGGTGGAGAGCTACTCCGTTCGAAACACTGCCGACGCGACTTGAACCTGAAGGGGCCCGGCGGCAAGAACGTCTTACTTTACATCAACGACGATTGGCTTGGGTTGCGCACCGACTTGCCGATTCCACTCTATGTAGGAAAGACTGCTGCGGGCTTGCGAAAACGCGTTAGCCAGCACCTGTTGCTCGCCCGGCAACGTATTCTGCCTTTGGGGCGCGGTGCGGCGAAGGCCAAAGCCCCAACAACATCGTGTCAATTGCGGGCGGGAATCGAACACCTTTTCCCCGATTCGCCCGACACGCGGGAGATTGTCCTGCAGAACGTAGGGCTTTCCTACGTCGAATTGGACGGCGAGAAACACGCCGCAAACAGGTTTTACCTCGAGGATATGGCAATCGGCCGCATGCGTCCGCCACTCAATGTGGACATCGAACGCTAAACGCCGGCGAATTCCGAACGACCACGGGCGAGACCACCGAACGCCGACCAATCGGGCGGGGGCGCGCTTTTGAGTCATTCGCGCCCCAGTGCAAGCGATTGCGCAAGTTCGGAGCCTAACGTACGTGACTGAGCAAGAGACAGATGGTACATCCGCGTGGTCAAGCGCCCGCATCACAAGGCCCCAATACGACCGTCCGCAGGTTGGCCACCCATTTTGGGATCCGCTCCCAGCCCAGTAACGGGCGAACGGTTGGTTGCCCATGGCAGCAGCCATCGGTCGGAATGCTCGTTGTTCTACGCAGGTTGCTTGCGATCGATCTTCGCCGCGCGTACGATCTGCGCCGCGCGCACGATCTGCGCCGCGTGTGTGTTCGCGGTTCGCCCCCGTTGTTCGTGTGCGATCGTGGTTTGCCCCGGTTGTTCGTTTGCGACTATTGTTCGCCCCAACGGGGCAGCGACATGGCAGCCCAGGGCAACGCCCTGGGGACCGGAATACAACAACGTAGGAGCCCTGAAAGGGCGCAACAGCCGAGGACCGGGCATGCACAGTCAATGTCGAGGAATCTCGTTCACCTCATTGACAGCACGATACGGGGCGTTTTCCTTGAGCGAGTCGCAGGTAGAACATGTGCGGCGGTCCATCGAGCAACAGCATCAACGGACGATGACATTCCAGGAAGAGTTTCGAATGTTCTCGAGTCGCCATCGTCTTTTCGTTTGATGAACGGTACGTTGGGGATTGCTTGTTTGTTGCGCCCCTTCAGGGCTTTTTTGGTATTGCGCGCCGTAAACCCAGGGCGATGCCCTGGGCTGACATGTTGCTGCCCCTTTGGGGCGAAGCGAGAACGCACCCGTGGCGTAGATCACAAGCGTGGCTTAGCGTTATGATGATTTCTAGATGTATGACCGATGACGAAACGAGCGAAGGGGAAGATTTCGAATAAGAAAGCCGACGGCCGGACGCGCGGACCGTCTACCTCGCAAGCCGAAAGCGCCGCCGCGCGGTCCAATGGTGACGTGTCCTGGCTGACCGTGGTCGGTGCCCGGCAGAACAATCTTCGAAATATCACCGTCGACATCCCGCTGGCGCGTTTCGTTTGTGTCACCGGCGTGTCGGGTTCGGGCAAGAGTTCATTGGTCAACGACATCATCCGCGAAACACTCTCGCGAGATCTCAACGGGGCCACCAAAGTCCATCCCGGCAACCACGATCGAATCGACGGGCTCGACTATCTCGATAAAGTGATCGACATCGATCAATCCCCCATCGGCCGCACGCCGCGATCGAACCCCGCGACCTACATCAAAATGTTCGACGAAATCCGTGCGCTTTTCACCAAACTGCCGGACGCCAAAGTCCGCGGATACAAGCCCGGGCGTTTCAGCTTCAATGTGGCCACGGGAAAAAAGGGCGGCGGTCGCTGCGAAGCATGCGAGGGCAACGGTAGCAACCGCATGGAAATGGATTTTCTGGCGGATATTTGGGTGAAATGTCCGGTGTGCGGCGGTAAGCGATTCAACCGCGAAACGCAGCAAATCCTCTACAAAGGCAAGAACATCGCGGACGTGCTGGACATGGACGTGCAGCAGGCGTTGGCCCACTTCGAAGCGATTCCGAAGATCGCGGCCATGCTCCGCACGCTGCACGACGTGGGGCTCGATTACCTCAAGCTCGGGCAGTCGTCCACGACGCTCTCGGGGGGCGAGGCGCAGCGCATCAAACTCGCTCGGGAACTCGTAAAACGATCGACCGGTCGAACGCTCTATCTACTCGACGAACCGACGACCGGTCTGCACTTCGACGACATCAGAAAGCTGCTTGGTGTGCTGCACGGTTTCGTCGACGCGGGCAACACGGTGTTGGTCATCGAGCACAATCTGGACGTGGTCAAGACGGCCGACTGGGTGATCGACCTGGGACCCGAAGGCGGCAAGGGCGGCGGACTTGTGGTGGCGGCGGGCACACCGGAAAAGGTGGCCGCCACCAAACGATCGTACACCGGTATTGCCCTGCAAGGCGTATTAGGAATCAAGTCCACGAAACGAACGAGCGGAAAAACGAAGAAGAAGGGACCGTCGCCTTCTGCCGGCGATAAGCGCACAAACGGCGAGCCGGACGCGATCACCGTCGTGGGAGCCAGGCAGCACAACCTCAAAGATATCACCGTTACGATCCCTCGGGGCAAGACGACCGTGTTCAGCGGACCGAGCGGATCGGGTAAGACGAGTCTGGCCATCGACACGATCTACGCGGAAGGCCAGCGGCGTTACGTCGAGTCCCTGAGCGCGTATGCCCGGCAGTTTTTGAGTCGCCTGCAACCGCCGAAAGTGGATCACGTATACGGCCTTTCGCCCGCCATCTGCATCGAGCAGAAAACGGCGAGTAAGTCGCCGCGTTCGACGGTCGGCACGATCACGGAAATCTACGACTACATGCGCGTGCTTTGGGCGCGTATCGGTGAGCCCTATTGCCCCGATTGCCGCGTGCCCATCGGAACGCAGACCAGCGACGAGATCGTCGAGCGTATCCTGTCTTTTGGCGAAGGTACGAAGGTCATCTTACTGGCACCCGTGGAGCCGTCGGGAAACGAAACCTACAGCCACCTCTTCGAACGCGAACGGGCGAACGGATACGCTCGCGTACGCGTGGACGGTGAAATCCACATGTTGGACGCGCCGATCGACATCGATCACAAGCGAACGCACGACGTGGAATTGGTCGTCGATCGTGTCGTCGTGCGCAAGGCGCAGCGGGCGCGGATCACCGATAGCGTGGAGCAGGGGCTGTCCGTCGGCAACGGCGTGCTCATCGCCCATGCGGACGAAAAGAGTGACCGCAGATTCTCGCAGCATCATTCATGTGAGAAGTGTGGACGGAGTTTCGACGAACCGACGCCCCATCACTTCTCCTTTAATAGCCGTCTCGGGTGGTGCGATGGCTGCGAGGGGCTGGGTATTCAAAAAGGCGCGAGCCCCGCCGCCATCGTACTCCATCCTACGCGATCGATTGCTGACGGCGCCATCGCGGGATGGGGCAATCTCGATTCTTCCCCGAAACTGGGCACGATCGCCGCTGCTCTGGCAGACTTCATCGGCTTCGATCTCAGCAGGCCATGGAACCAGTTGACCGAAACGCAGCGACTCTCGTTCCTCCACGGCTGCGGCGATCACTGGATTGATGTGGTGCCGCGAGGGGCACGTCGTAAGAAAGGGTCGGCAGACGATCTTCGCGGCTTGCGGTTCAAATGGCATGGGTTCTTTCCCGCGGTCAACCGTGCCACGCGATCGAGTTGGCAATATCGCAAGCGATTGGAGGAGCTGGTCACGGATGTTCCGTGCGACGCCTGTGCCGGGGGACGTCTGAATCCCGTCCCGGCGGGGGTACGCGTCGGGAATGCGACAATCTACGAAGTCTGCCTTTGGCCGCTCGGCAAAACGCTTTCCTGGTTCGACTCGCTTCGCCTGGACGCCCGGCGGCGGAAGATCGCCGGCGAGCTGCTCCATGAGGTCACCGCCCGGCTGAGGTTTCTGGTAGACGTCGGGTTGGACTATGTATCGCTTCATCGGACGGCTTCCACACTTTCCGGCGGTGAATCGCAACGGATACAGCTTGCCTCGCAGATCGGGACCGGGCTGACCGGCGTGCTGTACGTGCTGGACGAACCGACAATCGGCCTGCATCCGCGGGATAATCAACGTCTCGTGAACGCATTGAAACGGCTGCGAAATTTAGGCAACACGCTGGTGGTTGTGGAACACGATCGCGAGATCATCGACTCGGCCGACCATATCATCGATTTCGGTCCGGGTGCCGGAGCGTTCGGCGGCGAAGTGACGGCCGCGGCATCGCCGAAGCAGATTCGCCGGAGCCGCAAGTCGCTGACCGGCAAGTATCTATCGGGCAGGGAGGCCATCGACGTGCCGTCCAACCGCCGCGTGGTAAACGATCGCGAGGTCTCCTGGTTGACCGTACACGGCGCGCGGGAGAACAACCTGCGGGAGATCGACGTCGCGTTTCCGCTTGGCCGCTTTACCTGTGTCACCGGAGTGTCAGGTAGCGGCAAGAGCAGCCTGGTCACGCAGGTTCTTTACAACGCCCTGGCGGCGCGAATACATCGTGCAAGGACGGTGGCGGGCGGGCATGAGCGGATCGCAGGCGTCGAGCAAATCGACAAGGTCATCAATGTCGATCAAGCACCGATCGGAAACAGTCCGACGAGCAACCCGGCCACCTACACCGGTCTGTTCGATACGATTCGCGAGTTGTACGCCAAGCTACCGCTCAGCAAGATTCGCGGCTACGGGCCGAATCGCTTCAGTTTCAACAGGCCCGGCGGTCGATGCGAGACGTGTGAGGGAATGGGACAGCGCTGCATCGAGATGCACTTTCTTCCTGACGTATGGGTCGAATGCGAAAACTGCAAGGGCGCCCGCTATATACCGGAAACGCTCGAGGTTCAGTATCGCGGCAAGAGCATCGCCGACGTGCTCGACATGCGGGTGTCGGATGCGCTGGAGTTGCTGGGCAACGTGCCC